>CAZXHQ010000043.1:0-12885 GCA_964640145.1 uncultured Rhodothermales bacterium
AAGCGAGCGGCGGCGTCTTCACTGTAGAGCGCGAGGCGGCCTGCGGTGTAGGGCCGCTCGTCGTCGGTGAACGTCACCACGCGAACCCCATCTACCCGGATGCTCACCCGGTCATTCTCCTGCATCACGTCGACGTCGTACCGGCCGCCTACCGCAAAGGCCGGGGACGATCCGGTGGCGAGAAAACGCTGTCCACCGGGATAAGCAGGGTCCCGCTTACCCAGCTCCCACCCGTTCGGCTTGGGGATGAAATAGTAGAAGTGCTCGTCATCGGCGTAATGCCAGACGATCCACCCGACCTCCCATGGATTCGGCTCCGATCCGGTCCGCAGCTGATGGTCTGTGGTGACGCTAACCGAATACCGGACGCGGCCCTCGAGATAGGGGCCCAGTATCAGGGGAGCACTGGTTTGCTCGGAGGAGCTGACTGCTTTCGGCGCGATGCTGATTTGTGCCGCTCCGCCGTCGCGGCCGATGCGCACACAACCATGCCCGGTGTACCTGACCATCCATGCGCCCATTTCCACCCCCTCTGCGAGACATCCGGTGGGCGCCGCGATCGTGAATGAATCGTCAGGTTGGGACGCACGCAGAGTCGCCGTTCCCCCCGCATCTCCGCCTGTCGGCTGCGCGAACTTGACGCATGCGAGCGCACAGACGACGATCAGGGCCGACGTCGACAGACGGCGTGTGGTGCGAGCATACCGTCGATGATCTCCGAAGGACGTCGCGGTCAGCATCTCCATGGTGGACCTCGGCGGCCGCCCCATAACAGCTGGACCGCCGCAGATCGTGGTAGGTTCGTTCAGATACCCGGCAACATTCGTTGCACATGGAATCCGGATACAAACCCCGTACCAGGAGATGTGGACGTGCGTCTGCCTCGAGTAGCACTCAAACCACGTGATGCCGCCGCGGCTTTTTAACCCGTCGACCGGTAGAATGTACCCGCGCGGTAGAAGTGACTGCCGCTCAGACCCTGCCGTCAGTCGGTGCTTACCGTCAGATCGACGGCGGGAAGATCGAACTGCAGACCGAGCAGCCCTTCCACGTCGAGAAGCACCGAAAAGCTCGGCTCGTACAGAATCGCTCCCGTCTTTTCGTCGATCACGGTCGGGCGGTCGGGGACCTGCGGTCCGGCCCCGGGCACCATCATCGTATACGGGAAGAAAAGGGGATCGGAACCGGCCGCCATACCGAGGATGCGGCCCGCTTCATAGATGACGAGACGGTCCATCTTTCCGAGCCGCGCGGCACGTTTCGGATGGATCGCAATCAGCCCGCGGTCGTAGATGCCGTCGCCGTCCAGGTCGTCGACGCGGCTCCAGCTCGAGACGTCGTTCATAGTATCCGGAGCGACCACGATCCATCCCGCCGCCGGTTCGATACCTTCGGCCGTATAGCCATACGGGGTGCGGTTGGATCCGCGACTTTCGTACACGTCGAAGGCCCGTTCACGAACGAACGCCGGGACGCCGGCTGCGTCCGCAAACAGGCTGCCGATCAGCTGCACCTCGCGTTCACTGAACCATCCCCGGCGGCTCCGCTCTAGAATGAAGACCCCGTTCATCGCTTCCAGGTCCCACCGGTTGATGAGTCCCCGCGTCACCAGCAGCACGTGTTCCCGAAACGCCAACGAGTCCATGCCGATCTCTGCGAGTCCGTCGAACGGCACCGTTCGGAGACGGGGAATTTCGAGATCTTCTCCTATGCCGGGCACCTGGACGTTCAGCGTGCGCACGAAGCCGAAAGGTTCTCCGTCGCGTGTGATGACGGCCTGCACCACGTACTCATCGCGATCGCGCGGCAGCTGAGCGGCGGGAAAACGACCGGATTCACCGGCTCGCACCTCGGCAAGAAGTTCCCGTGCCGTCGTGTAGATCCGCACGATACCCGGACGCCCTTCATGCGACTCGCTGCTCTGCAGCACGCCCGCGCGCAGGTCGGTCCGGGGACTCACCACGCCGTCCAGCTCAGCGACCCGTATCGTGTCGGCCGGTGAGGAATAGATGCGAAGGGCAAAGGAGCCGGCCGAATCGGGGGCGGGACGTATCCGAAGCTCGCCTCCGTCCAGAACGGCTTCCCCGATGATCCCCTCGCCCAGTACGACGCGCACACTGTCGAGGTCGAGGTCCGCCGTCAGCTCGGCGACCGGTATTACGAACGGCTCATCTTCCGTCAGCTCGAGCCGCGGCCCGTCCGGCACGGTCTCCTGGGCGACGGCAGGGTACGCCGCCGTACCCGCCCATATCATGGACAGCAAGGCCGCGCGCCGAACGCAAACCTTCAGGTCGACGGCAGCTGCTCGGAGCCCGCCGCGCGCCCTTTTCGATGTCGCCGGTCGAGCCATCACGTTCAATCTCTCAGTTCGAGAAGGAGCGACGAGAACGTGCAGGGCGTACCGAGACCAGCATGGCGTTCTTGATCGCGGAGCTTGCGAGCAGGCACTCGCCGGGACCCAGGGACGAGACCGTCGACCAGAGCGCCTCGTGGACGCCCCCCGTCGTATTTTTCACGGCGTCCAGATTGGTCGTCGATTTCATCTGATGTACGCACCGGGTGTTGGCCAGCTCGAAGAGCTCGTCAGGCACGTGGTTGGGCTGTTGTGAAACGAGCGCGAGGGCCATCCAGCGTTTTCGACCTCGACGACTGATGACCTGCAGGTTGTCCAGCACGGCCCGCATGCGGTGGGCCGTCGCCCTCGAAACGAAGGTGTGCACCTCTTCCATCACGACGAGAACGGGCGGCCTGGGCGCGCCGGACGCCATCGGTTCGCCGATGGGCGTCTGGACGACGCGTTCGAAGAGCGCCTGAAGCGTATAGGCGATGGCGATGTTTCGACTCCGGTCGTCGGCCTCCGCCACGTCCAGAATGGAGAGCCGCCCGCCGACGATCAGGTCGTCGACCGGCAGCTCGGACACGTTCTGGGTCGCGTTCCAGTCCAGGACGTCGGAGCGCCCGAGGTGCACCAGCTTCGCTCGCAGCGACGCCGCGGCGGGCAGGTCTTCGGGACGTATTCGGGGAATCAGCGGTACGCTCTGATTGCTCTCCTGAAGACCATCGATCAGATCCTGCAGCGTGTACGAACGCTGCGCGGAGCCGGCCCGCCCACCGGGGCGTCCATCCTGTCGATACAGGTACTCGTTCCGGCTCGATGCCTGCTTGGTGGCGGCCTCGAACATTCGGACGTGTTGCTCGGAAAATTCCAGGATGTCGGCCACGATTTCCGGCTCCATGGCGGAAATCGGGACCTTGAACCGAACCGGCGATTCGGCGGCCGTGTGGCCGGACGCCGGGACGTACACGCGGAAGTCGTCGACGCCGGCGGCTTCCAGGCCGTGCTCGGTCCGGAGCAGCTCGGCCATCCGGACGTCGTCGGTCGGATCGTCCATGCAAACGTATTCGCCCTCCACGTCGACGGTCACGACGGCCCAGCCTGCGCCGATCGCCTCCTCCATGAGCACCTGCATGGTGTTGGATTTGCCCGAACCGACCGTTCCGAAAATGCCGACGTTTCGCGGGAGAAAGTTCTTGTCGTCGCTCCGCATTCGCAGGCGAACGCCCTCCCCCCCGATGAGCCTGCCGAGATAGAAATCACCCTCGATCCCTAGCAGCGCGCGGAGTCTGCCGGCGGGGAAGACGCGCACGTTCGAACCGGGCCGGGGCCTGATCGGCGTCGGAGCGAGCCGCGTCCCGTCTTCGAGCTGCCCCAGGAGCTCTACAATGCCGGAGACTCCATAATCCGAGCCACCGTCGCCGGTCTTGTGATACGGTCCTTCCACGACCCGGCCTAGAAACTCGACATCCTGGTCGCCGTCCTCGATGCTGACGTACAGGTCGCGGCGAAAATGGGGGCGTCCTTCCTCGCTTACCGCCACCCACGTGGAGGCATTGTCGACGTCATCCTCGTCCAGCCGCACGAAACCGATGTCCGGCGTTTCGGCCTCGGCGGCGGGGGAACTTCCGGACGTCCGCCCTTCAAACGGCGCGTCGGATTGCTGTCGCACGGCTTGTGATAAGTCCGAATAGGGTACACTCATGAGTCAGTCGTTGGATATGGCAAAATCAACGGTCGGTCTCGCCGTCAGAAGTGGCGACGGAGCCGATCGAACAGGCTCCGAACGCCGCGCACGGCTTTTTCCTCGAGGCCGCCCCCGGCGCTCCATTCTCTGACGCGGCATTCCGCGCCGGTTACGTTCCGTCTGGACCTCAGACCTAGATCGAAGGGGAGAGCCTCCTCGGGTCCCAGGGCGACGGCGGTCGTGGCCTTCGGCGTCAGGGTCATCCCCTCCGGCAGTATCTTGCACTCGATCTCGGCCGTCAGGCTCTTCCGGGTTCGATTCCGAACCTCTCCATGCACATAGAGCTCTTCAGCGCCACCGCGGTAGCGCTTGTTCGATTCGTAACTGCTGAGAACGACCTGCTCCTCCCATGGATACCCGTAGTCCTGGGCACGCCGGTACATGAAATACACGACGACGCCCAGGAGGAGAAGCGACAAAAAAATCTTCATGGTACCTACCGTCGCCGAATGGAAGGACTGCGCCGTTTCCGCGCCGCCAGAGCGCGCTTAGTACTTAGCGATCGAGGCGTACGATCTGATTGCCGTCGTCGGAAAATTCGAGGACGGCGTCCCGGGTAACGGCAAAGATGTCTCCCGGGGTGAGAACGACCTTGAGCTCACCGTTCGGGCCGGAGACGCTGATCACGATGGCTTCGAGGGCGGGATCATCCTCGCCGCCGGCCTCCCGGTCCACGACCGCGCGGAATCTGAACTCCGTGATTCCCGGCCCGCGGATTACGTCCCCGTAGTCGAAGATGTCGCCGTCTCCGTTCGCGTCGAAGAAGCCCGTCCGCCCCAGGACTACGTCCGTGTGCCCCACTGCTTTCACGTTGGTTCCCTGAGCCTCCACCGTTATCGTCGTACCTTCGACGAGCGGATTCCCGTTGACGTCGTCGATGATCACGTCGTACGTCCGCCCGAGCTCGGCCAGAACGGGCGGCGGATCGGTGAATCGAATGTACGGGAAGCCGGTCAGCACCATCGGGATGCGCGCAATGACGTTTTCCTGATTCTCGTCCGCCGTCGACGCCGTCACGACGGTGATGCCGCGGGGCGGAAGGGGATTCCCCGAAATGAAGTCCACCGTGCCCTGCCCGTCCGCGTTCGTGGACGCCGAGCCTACGATCACGCAGTGGTCCGTGGTGAAGTATACGACGGTTCCCTGTTTGACGGGGTTGGCATACTTGTCGCCGACGACCACGGTGACCGGATTTCGCAGGCCGTACTCCAGAAGTCCCGGGTAGTTGAACGTCTCGGGACCGAGACTGAAATGGGTCTGATCGGGCAAGCCGCCGTGAATGGCGACGGAAACGGGTTTCGAGCGAATTACCTCCTCGCCTACGGTCGTCTCCGCGATGATCTGCACGGCGCCCGCCCGCGTACCGCTGGACAGATTGACGGTCACGCGCCCGTTGTTGTCGGTCGTTGCGCTCGTCGGATGGATAAACTCCCCTCCTCCCGGGTGCGCGCCGAAAGAGAAGCCGACGTCTACGGCATGGTCGACGACGACGGGCCGGCCCATCGAATCGGCAAGCTGGAACGTGACGCGGGCGACCTCCTGCGCACCGCTCTCCTTGACGCCTATGCTCGCCGCCGATTGTTCGAGCAGAAGGATGTTCGAGGCTTCACCGGACACCGGCGCCTCTCCAGAAACCTGCTGCAGACGAACCGTGGGTACCTGGATGGTACGGTCCACTATGGCAAAAACGGCCGTGGACGAGCTCGAAAAGCCGTCTTTCGTGAACGTGAGATCGACCTGCATCGAGCTGTCGACTTCGAGTTCCGCGGAATAGCGGCCGAGGTTGTCGGTCTCTACGATCGCTTCCAGGGGTTCGACGCGAACGAACGCACCGGAGACGGGCTCATCCTCGCCGTCGAGGACCAGGCCCGTAAGCGTGACGATACCTCCTTCGTCTACGACCGCGTCGCAGCCGAGGAGCGACCCGAGGACGAGGATACAAATAATCATTCTATGCATAACGAACTACGTATTGAAGTGATGTGTATGGATCGGCCGCTTACGTACAGGCCGCCGCGTCGTCAGGGCCGTCCTCGAGTGCCGGGGCGTCGTCGTAGCCCATCACGCCGGTACGGTGAGCACCGTCGCGGTCCACGACCACAAATACAAAATTCTCGTTCCGTTCGGCGCGCTCGATCATCCGCTTAAGCTTCATCAAACGTAAGAGCGGGCTGTCGACCGGGAGAAACTCCAGCCGGGACGACAGCGTGTCGAGGGCCGCCGTGTCCGAACGTACGTCGAGCAGGACCGCGCCCGGCATCCTCCGCTCCCGGTGACCGCGTGCGAGCGACTTCATCTGAGCTGAATACGCCTCCACTGCCCGAGCACCCGTCAAAGGCTCCGCACACGCGCGCCGTTCTATGAGCAGCCGAGCGTACTCGCTGAAGGAGCCGGCGCAGCGATCGAGCATCCAGAGGTCGAAATCCGCCTCCGCCATGGACGCTCCTTCGTATGCCCAGCTCGACGTGTAGTCGCGGAGATCGACGTGGATGTAGTCGGCGCCGAGCCCCACGCCGATGCGACAGTCCTGAACGTCCAGCGCGGCTTCCGCCAGCTCGAACGGCGTTTTCCCTTCCACCCAGATATCGGCAGCCAGACCGGCCATATGCCGGCTCTCGACCGCGCCGTCGATACGCGCCGTAAAATTCAAAGCCGGATGCCGGTAGGCGGAGGTAATGTGCACCGGGCGTTCGACATGATCACTGAGTCGGTCGAGGAAGTCTACGAGCTCCGGGGAGATTCGCGCGAAGGGCGCCCCGTCCCGTGCCGCGAAATCTCTGACGCGAAAGTGCCTCGAGACGGCCGCATCCATGCGATCCCACACGGGCACGAGCGGCACCACCCCTCCTTCGACGGGGTCACGGTAATCGATCTCCCCCGGCAGGCCGAGCCCGCCGAGACGTCGGCTCTGCATCGAAACGACCTCGAAAGGATGTCCGGCAGGTACGCCAAAAAGCGACGAGCCCGCGCGCGGCTCGGCATGCACCGCCCGGTCCGCAGACCGCCCGGAGGACGCCGCCCTCGCATCGCGCGGGTCCGCCGCGGCGACGGCATCCTCGGTGCGGGCATCTCGGGCATCCGTAAACGCCCCGGCTTCCGCGGACCGACCCGTCGGTCCGACGGCGCCCTGAAGCTCCGGCGCACGTCCGAGTACGACACCGTACACGAGCAGCCCGAGCGCCGGGAGCGTCAATCCGCCGATGAGCCATTTCTTATCCATGCCGGTGTTACTGATTCTGCGGGCGAAGCTGCGGGCCCAGCTCTTCGAGCGTCTCTTCGTCGAAGTTGCGGAGCAGCTGACGAACGCGCTCGCGATTTTCGCGAAGCTGGTCGCTCTGAACCGGCTGTTCGATTCTGGCCGTCAGCGGATCCAGAAGCTCGGCCTGAAGGACGATGAGAAGCTCGCGCTGGGAGTAGATCGTTCGTTCGAAGCCGAAGACGTAGCGCAGTCCGAAGAACCACGGCGGCAGATCCTTCAGGATCGGAATGCCGCGTCGTTCGACGTCGTCGGAGATCGAGTAGAGACCGCCGATGACGGTCTGCTCGCCGTCCACCAGCAGAACCTTCGTGGTGGCCGTGCTTCGATCGATGGCGATTCCATCTCCGAAGGGCCTGCCCGTGCTGTTCTCCACCTGCACGGTGAGGTGCATGAAATCCAGCGTCGGGGCATCCGCCGTGTCGGTCAGCGGGCTCTCGACAAGCGTCGGGACGACGTCGACGATGATGCCGGTCGAGACGAACTGCGTAATCGCGTTGCCTGCGAAGTCGCGAACGGTCACGGGGATGTCCGATCCGATCTGAATGCGCCCTTCTTCGCCGCTCTGGACGGAGACCGACGGCTGCGCGAGCGTCCGCCCCGCCCCAGTGTTTTCTAGAAGACGGAACAGATTGGTCAGGAAGGACACGTCGACCTGGTCGGGGGCGATGACGTAATCGTCGAATCGCTCGACGAACCGGTCCGTCCGCAGTCGAAGCTGAGGGATCCGTTCATCGCTCTGCTGCCCTCCACCGCCGCCCCCCTGCTGCCCGCCGCCGCCGATGGGCGGAAAGAGCACGTTCCAATCGATGCCCAGCTGGCGCGTCTTCGTATGGTCCAGCTCGAAGAGGATCGCGTTGATCTGGATTTCCCGCGTCTCATGGGTGGGAAGGAGACCCTCCTGCTGCGCTGCGGCCGCTCCACGCTGTCCCTGCAGCGTACCGGGCTGCTGCGCGGTGAGGTCCTGCTCCTCGGGCACTTCTTCGATGACGAAGAACTGGTCGGTTTCCCGGTAGGCCAGGTCGTTATAGTCGAGAATCATTTCGAACGCGTCGAAGAAATGCAGGCCCGCTATGGTCAGCCCGATCTGGAAATCGCGCTGTTCCGGATCGACGACCTGCTTTCCGGTCACGGTCTGAAACATCGGGTTCAGGAGTTCCAGGAAGCGCCCGAACGACGTCGTGGGCAGGAATGAGACGACCTGATCGGCCGGTACGTACGTGCGAATCTCGCGCTGCACGCGGTCCTGAGCCCGCGCCGTCTCGGCGACGGGCCCCGGGAGCCCCCATGCTGCACAAAGGAAAATCGATATGAACAGGATGGGAGGCACACGTCTCACGTGCAGTCGTCTCCCATTATTGAGCGTTTGCATAACTGGAACTACGTTCAGTGGAATTTACGGTGGGCGTGTAAGGGAAAGGCTCAGCGGTTCTCTTCGATGGGGCGCAGCTGAACGTCGCCCTGTGCTCGTCGGAAGGGTTCCTGGTCGTCCGAGTCCAGTCCGAGCTCGACGATCTCGACGACCCCGCCTTTGTTGAGACGCGCCCGCACGGCGATCTCGATCGGATCGATTTCGACCACCTCGCCCAGATAGACCGCGTCGCCGACCTCGAGGACGTGCTGTCCGCGCTCGTCCTCTACCACGGCTTTCGACCCGAGAATAGAGACCAGTGCGGCATTCTCCATCTCGACGAGGAGCTCGTCGTTTGGAGGAGGATCCGGACGAAGCTGAGGAAAGAATGCGTTGTGCGCCGGCGCACTTGCGGGCAGCAGCTGCAGGGGCACGCCCATCAGCTCCTCGCGCCTGGCGGTCAGGCCTTCGATGCCCTCGAAATAGGCTATCAGCGTCATGCCGAACTTGACCATGCTCAGGCGGCGGCGCTCCCCGGTATCCGGGTTCTCGTCGAAGACGTCGATGTAGTCCGTGTGAAGGTCCTGGATCCTGTAGAATTCGCGGTTATTCTCCAGATGCCAGATGAGGTCGTAGAGACTCGTGTAAAAGGCCGTGCCCGATACGGTAAACGTATAGTACTTGAAGTCCTTCGTCGGAGTGACGCCCTGAAGCTCGATGTTGAAGGCCTCGAAGCCCGACCGGCTGAGACCTTCGACGTACTGCAGGATGTCGGCCGTCTCCATGTCCGCCGGGACGAACTTGTAGCGCGCCCGCCACTTCCGGACGGCCTCCTCGGCCAGCTCGGAAGACTTCGATTCTTCCGCCAGAAGGTCTTCCACTCTCGCCAATTCCATCCGCGCGAGCTTTCGTGCGTCCTCCATTTGCTGCAGCTCGGCAGGCTGGCGGACTTCGGTCACGTAGTATCCCGCACCGCTCACGAGCGCCGCGAGCACGAAGACTATCAGCGTATTGATCGTTCGGCTTTTCATGGTCTGATTATGTCCAGATGAAGTTCTGCGGCAGGAAAGCGGGGCGTCCGGGGATTCCAGGTAGGCGGCCCGTCAATTGCCGGCCTCCTCTACGGGGGGTCCGTCGCCGGGAGCGTAAAGACCGTCCGTCTCGTAGGCGGCGAGTACGGAATCGACGGCGTTGTCTTCGATGAGGCCGGCTGCGACGTCCTGAAGATACAGGGCCACGCGAGGCGTCTCGACCGGCAGTGGTACGACGACGACGAAGTCGTAGAGCTGAATGTCCCTGCTCTCGTGCTTGATCTCGAAGGACGATGCCTTCTCGACGCTGCCGCCGTGGCGTCTCGCCAGCTGCGCGACCCGCGTTCTGCTGGTAGCCGTTCCCCGAATGCGAATGCTGCTCGAACCCACAGGTGCCATCTCCGCAAGCCAGATGCCGCCGATCGTACTGGTCGACCGCGTGATGCTCTCGTGCAGGCGCGTCCATCGGTCGCTGCCCACGAGAAGCGAATCGATCACGCCGAGCGCGTGTGTATACCTCAGGTAGGCCTGCTGCAGGCTGTCCACGCGCGCCTGAAGGAGCGCGGGGTTGTCCACCGGCATCTCGATGGGGTTAAGCCTCATCTCCTCACGCTCCCTGTGGATCTCGGCCTGCCCGTCGAGGTATTGCCAGGTGAAGAAGAAGGCCGATACGATGAGGACGGCCATCATTGCCACGGTGTGCCACGCCAGCGCGAGCTTCTTGCGGTCGCGCTGCATCTTCGCCGGCAGGAGGTGAATGTCGAACTCCGGGTCGACCTGATCCCAGCGCTTTACGAGCCGGAGACCGGCGACGACCGCCGGTACCGAGCCGGCAGACAGCGATTCGCTGTTGGGCGGCGGCTGCACGCCGAGGCCCGTAAGCGCATCCTGTACGCTCTCCACAGCTGCGTCGGGATACGACTGGCGGACCCTGGCGAGCAGCTGCTCGCTCCGCGCCTCCGAAAGCACGAGGACGTGATCGAGGTCGCCGATCTTCTGCTCGTCCTGCTGCAGCAGAACGCGGCTGCAGATCGTCTCGGGGGAATCGTACGTCGAAAGCGAGCGAAGCCGCTCGTAGTGGCGCAGCTCCGCTCCGGAAAAGAAAAGGATGAGCGTGTCGTCGGAGCCGACCCTGACGAGGGCCGTGCCGCGCTCGGGTTGATCCTCCGGGATCATTCTGCGAACGAGGCGCGCGTAGGCCGTCAGCTCGGCATCCATCACGCGAATCGGCGGAACGGACCGGTCCTGGCGAATCACCGCTTCCAGCGAATCCTTTACGCTCTCCGTACTCTCCGGGACGATCGCCACGTAGCGCGCCTGTCCGCCCACGGGCGCCAGCGGTACGAAGGCCGTACGGTCCTTGTCGTACGGATTCGTTCTCGTCTCGTCCAGCAGGCCCAGAAGCGCGCGGCGCGCGATTTTCACGTCCGCCTTCTTCGATCCGTCGGCCGCTTTCTTACCGCCGGGACGGCTCCCGGACGTCACTTCCGTATAGCTTACGTCCGGGGCACCGACGCAGAAGGCGATGCGCGGAGTGCCGTACCCCGCCCCCATACATTCGTCGAGGATCTCCGCGAGCTGCGAAGCAAATAGAATCCGGCCGTTCTTCGGGGCTTCGCCCAGCTCCCCCGGCGAGCCGGATTTCTTGCCGTTCCGGCCCCCGAACTCCGACGAAAGAAACGTGACGTCGGAGGAGCCGGATGCCGCGCCCCCGTCACCGATATTGAGCGTGTAGTCCGCATCGTCACTGCCCTGCAGCCCGGGAAGAGCCTGCGTCAGGCTCTTCGACGTCGTGAATTCCTTCGCGCGGCCGCGCTGCCGGATGATGCGGCGGAGCACGTTGACGTGATCGTCGGCCTCCTGAAGCAGGACGGCTTCGATGAGCTGGCCGGTGACGCTAATCCCCAGGACTACGTCTCTTCTCTTCTTATGCTTCATCACAACGTATCAACTTTAGGGATCGTCGGCATCTGTCTTGGGATCGTCGGGGACACGTCATCAATTAAGCAGCTGCAGAAGGCGGCGCTTGTTGTTGGCGAAGCTCAGGGCCGTGTCCGGCATGATCTCGCCGGTCCGGACGAGCCGAAGCAGGTCCTGCTCGAGCGTGATCATTCCCTGGTCGGACCCTTCCCAGATCATCTGATAGATTTCGCCGGTGTTGCCGTTCTTGATGGCCGCCCGCGATGACGGGGCCATCCAGAGCACCTCCTTGGCCAGAATACGGCCCCCGCCGACGGCGGGAAGCAGCTTCTGGGACACGACGCACCGCAGCACGTCGGCGAGGCGGTTGCGGATGCGCTCCTGCTCTGCAGACGGATATTCCGCCACGATGCGATCGATCGTCTCGAGCGCGCTCGGCGTATGAAGGGTCGAAAAAACCTTATGTCCCGTATCGGCCATCTCCATCGCCGTAGAGATGGTTTCGGGATCCCGCATCTCACCGACGACGACGATGTCCGGATCCTGGCGCAGTCCCTGCGTCATCCCGTCCACGAAATCTTCCACGTCCACGCCCACCTCTCGGTGGCGCACGACGCAGCGCTTCGAATCGTGAATGTATTCGATCGGCTGGGCTACGAGCAGGATGTGTCCCGGAAAATCCTCGTTGTTGGCGTCGATGATGGAGTCGAGCGTCGTGCTCTTCCCCGAGCCGGTGACGCCGGTGAAGAGCGTCAGGCCGTCGCGGACGTACCGAAACATGAACCCGCGCTCGATGAGCGGGTGGAACCCGAGACTGCGAACGGACCGCGGCTTCCACGCCAGCATACGCATGCTGAGCGCGAGGTGCCTGTTGTCGTGATAGATGGTGGCGCGAAAGCGCCTGGGGGCCTCCCCGTCGTCGACCTCGAGCCCGTATCCGAAGTCGACCGCGTAGCGTTTGAACAGCTTCTCCTGCTGAAACGGCGCCAGAAGCGTAAGGAGAATCAGGTCGATCTCATCGAGCTCGAACGACGCCGGTTCGAAATCCGGGCGCTTCTCGCCGTCGACGCGGTACCAGACGTCCCCTTTGCAGCCCGGACCGCCGAGCTCCAGGTCCGACGCGTTCATCTCGATCATCTTTCGAGCGAGCCCATCGAAATACTCCTGCACCCGATCGCGGTCGTCGTATGGGACGCCGTCGAGCTGCTCGCCGTACCACTGCATGAGCGCCGTCCCGAAGTAGCC
>CAZXHQ010000044.1:0-12778 GCA_964640145.1 uncultured Rhodothermales bacterium
GTTGCGGGGCGACGCATAGGCCGGGTCGTCCGGAACGACGTACGCCGGAAGGTTCGACGGCGGGGCTCGCTCGCCCGCTTCCGACGCAAACGGGCGCACGTAGCCGAAGTCGAACGCGCCGGATGAGTCTCGATCCATGACACGTAGGGCGCGTCCGTCTCGCTCACTCTGCCGTTCTTCGAAGGCGAGGCGGTTCCCGGCGGCATCGAACTGTTCCGTGCGTTCGTAGCGGGTAAAGCTCAGCTCCGAGAGTGGTTCGAAAGCCCGTTTCATGTCCTCGGTGTCGATGCGGCCGAGCAGGGCGACGATGGAGTCCGCCAGGACGGACTCGTCACGCGGAACGGCAGGGTGTTCGGCGGCGCATCCCGAGCACAGGCACAGCACGACCAATGATGCGTAACAGGGCCCTCGCAGCGAATATTCGGATAGAGCAGACACAGACGGGGATAGCGTGAACGGGTACCGCAAGGAACTGGACGCTGCAATCCGGGCAGCCAGAGAAGCAGCCTGCCTGATTCGAGATCGGGCCGGACGCATCGGCGAGCGTGAGGTTCGCAAAAAGGGGCTCAACGACCTCGTCACGGAAGTTGATGAAGCGGCCCAGGCCATTATAATACGCGCCCTGCAGGAGACGTTTCCCGATTCGCGATTTCTGGCCGAGGAGGGCGAGGCCCACAGCGAGGACGTCCAGGACGGCTACCTGTGGGTCATCGACCCGATCGACGGAACGACCAATTTCACGCGAGGCGTGCCGCCCTATGCCGTCAGCATCGGCCTGCGCGACGGTCACGAGATGGCGGCGGCCGTCGTGCTGGACGTACCGCGCGGCGACCTCTTCACGGCCGTTCGAGGGGGCGGGCTGCGCGTAAACGGTGAGCGGCGCTCGGTCAGCCGCACGGAGACCGTTGCCGACAGCCTGATCACGACGGGCTTTCCATATCGTGAGATCGACCACGTCGAGGTCTACCTCGAGGTGCTCGGCGAGTTCATGCGCCGCTCGCACGGGATGCGCCGGCCCGGTTCGGCGGCGATCGATCTCGCCTACGTCGCCTGCGGTCGATTCGACGGGTATTATGAGACCGGACTCTATCCGTGGGACGTGGCGGCCGGCCTGCTGCTCGTCGAAGAGGCAGGCGGTCGCGTCACGACCTTCCGGCAGGGAGGGGACCCCCTGTTCGACGCGCAGATCCTCGCCACAAACGGACGCATTCACGCCGAAATGCTCGAGATGCTGGTCCGCATGAAAGACGTCTAGCCGCTCGAATCCGGGCCGGTCGGGGGAGAGGAGCGTCGTCATCCGTGACCACGTCGCCGGATGGGACCCTCTTCAGGTGGCTGGACGGGTCTCCGCTGTCTCGTTACGATGAATATTCCGAAATTTGGGACGCCGGCGCGTGCCATCGGGATGGCGAGAGTAGCGTGCCACGGACCAGATCACTAGTTTTGGGCCAACATTGAATAGTATGACGACGGTGGGGCGTCGCATCCAATATGGTGAATACCGGATTCGGGTTGCTGAAGGGAAAGACGGGCGTCATCTTCGGGGCGTTGAACGAAAGCAGCATTGCGTGGGCGATCGCCCGGGCCGCCCATCGTGAAGGCGCGCGGTTCGTGTTGTCCAATGCGCCGGTCGCTCGTCGGCTGGGCACCCTCGAGGAGCTGGCCGAGCAAACCGACAGCCAGATAATCTGGGCCGACGCGACGAGTGCGGACGATCTGAACGATCTGTATGCGCAGGTCGAGGACGGTCTCGGCGGCCTCGACTTCATCGTGCACTCGATCGGTATGGGCGTCAACGTGCGCAAGGACGTTCCCTATGAGGACCTGAACTACGACTGGTATCAGAAGACCCTCGACATCTCGTCCGTCAGCCTCCACCGGATCGTCCACCATGCCCTGGAGTCCGGCGTGCTCAACGACGGGGCGTCGATCATCGCGCTGTCCTACATCGGGGCACAGCGCATCTTTTCCCAATATTCGGAGATGGGGGATGCGAAGGCCCTGCTCGAGAGCATCGTTCGCTCGTTCGGGTATCGGCTCGGAAAGCGAGCCATCCGCATCAATTCCATCTCGCAGAGCCCGACGCGAACCGTCGCCGGCTCGGGTATCTCGGGGTTCGATGCGATGTACGATTTCGCGGAGCGCCTATCGCCGCTGGGCAATGCCGACGCCGACAGCTGCGCCGACTTTGCCGTGATGCTGCTGAGCGACTACGCGCGCATGGTGACCATGCAGACGCTCTACCACGACGGCGGCTTCAGTGCCATGGGGATTTCGGATGAGCTGGTGGAGGATCTGCTCTCCGCCTTCGCCGGTAACGATGGATGAGCCCGGTGCAGGTTGCCGAACCTCGAGACTCGACGAGCCCGTCGCAGGCCGTGCCCGGGCTGCTGCCGAGTGCCGGAATTCGGCCGCAAACATTCCGCTGTTTTACATTGTATGCTACGGTGCGAGGGCCCGGCAGCCCCTCGACCCCTGCCACGGGCGCAACCGTTACTACGAAACCATCAACACGTTGACGAACATGATTCGGGTGCTCCTGACCTTCGTCCTGCTCATCGCCGCCGTGGCGTTAGAAGCCCGGGCCCAATCCGCCGAGGCGGAGCTGCCCATGTACTACGCGGTGGAGCGCGGCGCCACCGTCTATTCGGCTCCGGACTCCTCGAGGCCGTATCTGCGCCTCAAACTGCGCGAGCCGGTGTTCCTCCTGGAGGAGCGGGGCGACTGGCTGCGGGTCAAGACGAGTGACGGCGCCCTGGGATACGTACCTGCAGGCGCCGTGTCGAACGTCTGGATTCGCGTCTCGAAAGCCACGAAGACATTGTTCGTGTATCAGGGAACCGAGCTCGTTCGGAAGATCCGGGCGGACTTCGGGGTCAACGTGTTCGCCGACAAGGTGAAGCGCGGCAGCACCCGAGATCCCGATCACTGGCGGACTCCGGAAGGCGTCTTCTACGTGGTGAGGAAGAACCCGCAGAGCCAGTTTTACAAGGCGCTCGTGCTAAACTACCCGACCGCGGAGGATGCCGAGCGGGGACGCCGGGAGAATTTAATCACCCAGGCGCAGTACCGGGATATCGTTCGGGCGGAGGAAGAGATGCGCATGCCTCCCATGAATACGGCGCTGGGCGGCTACATCGAGATCCACGGTCGAGGGACGGGCGCAGGCGTGAACTGGACGCAGGGATGCGTGGCCATACACGACCAGGAGATCGACGATCTCTGGCAGCTGGCTCACGTCGGAACCCCGGTTTTGATCGAACAATAGTTGGCCGCCGGTGCCTGCGACCCGTCGTGCAAGGACCCATATTGCGAGAAGTGACCCATGTCTGAAGCTGTGGCGACATCGACCTACGTTTCCAATAATCACCACAAGCATACGACGACGAACTGGTTGTACCGGAAGCATCTCGAGATCTTCTACGACGAGCTGCTCGAGGCCATTGGCAGGACCGAATGCGAGTCGCTGCTTGATGCCGGCTGCGGAGAAGGTTTCGTGCTGAGCGCCGTCGCCGACCGGTTTCCCGAGATGAAGCTCTCGGGGGTGGACGTGAAGGAAGAGGCAATCGAATATGCCAGGAAGCATTTCGGCGAAAGGGCGCGATTTCGGCCGGGCAGCATCTACAAGCTTCCGTTTTCCGACAAGTCTTTCGATACGGTGCTCTGCAGCGAGGTGCTGGAGCACCTCGACGATCCGAACCGGGCGGTCGGCGAGCTGAAACGGGTCGCGCGGAATTACGTGGTGATCTCCGTGCCGCATGAGCCCTACTTCCAGTGGTTGAACAACCTGGGCAGGCTGCTCCACCTGGCCGCAGATCCGGGGCACGTCAATTTCTGGACGTCCAAGACCTTTCAGGCCTTCATCAACGCCCACTTCGACGACGCCGCCTTCTCCTGGAAGCAGCTCTACCAGATCGCGGTAGCGCCGGTCGCCTGAAGCGGCGGAGTGTGACGAAGGCCGTGAATCTTCGACCTGGCGGTCCTCGTACCAACGGGTACCTCCAGCACGATCCAACGCCGCCATGAGATTCCTGCCGGATCGCTTCTATCTGCTCCTGTTCCTGGTCGTGCCGCTCGTCGCGTGGGCGCCGCCGGTCCAGGAGCGGTCTGCGTCTGCGGACACCCTCTTCACGAGCGACTTCGGGTCCGGGCCCGTCTACGTCGTGCCGATCGAGGGGCCCATCGACAACGTCCTGGCGCGGTACGTGCAGCGGGCGCTCGGCGAAGCAGAGGCGTCCGATGCCGCACTCGTGATTTTCCACATCGATACGTTCGGCGGCCTCGTCGATGCGGCGGACGTGATCCGCAAGACGATACTGAGTGCGGAGCCGACCACGGTGGCATTCATCGACCGCAACGCCGCCTCGGCGGGTGCGCTCATCTCCTACGCGAGCGACCGGATCGTCATGGTTCCCGGATCGTCCATCGGAGCCGCCACGGTCGTTCAAGGCGGCACGGGCGAGGCGGCACCCGACAAGTACCAGAGCTACATGCGCGGGCTAATGCGCGCCACGGCCGAGGCGAAGGGTCGAGATCCGCGCATTGCGGAAGCCATGGTGGATGAAAACCTGGAGGTCGAGGGCGTCTCGATGGCCGGGCAGGTGCTGACGCTGTCGGCCGAAGAAGCGCTGCGACTCGGGGTGGCAGATGCCGTCCTCGCCGGCGTCGACGAGGTGATTGCGCACGCCGGCGTCAGCGACGCCCAGCTGGTGGCGCATCGTGCTTCGGCGACGGAACGGGCCCTCCGATTCCTCAGCTCTCCGGTGCTCCAGTCCCTGCTCATGCTCATGATGATGGGCGGACTCTATTTCGAGCTGCAGACGCCGGGGGTGGGCTTTGCGGGCGGCATCGCCGCGATCGGGGCCGCGTTGTTCTTCGCGCCGCACTACATGATGGGCCTCGTCGAGAGCTGGGAGCTGGTGCTGTTCGGCATCGGTATCGCGCTGCTCATGGCCGAGATATTCGTCATTCCCGGCTTCGGCGTGGCCGGCATCCTCGGGCTCATCCTCGTGATCGGTTCGCTGTTCGCCGCGCTGGTCGGCAACGTCGGCTTTGCGTTCCCGCCGGTCGAAGCGATGGCTTCGGCGGTCGCGACCATGGCGGTCACGCTCGTACTGCTGGTCGTCCTCATGTTCTCGCTCGGCAGCTACCTGCCGAAATCCGAACGGTTCAACACGCTCGTCCTGGCGCCCGAGCTTTCGAGCATGGCCGGATACGTTTCGGCCGATACGACCGAGGCGCTGGCCGGACGCTCCGGCGTAACGCTCACGTCGCTTCGGCCCTCCGGGACCGCCGAGATCGACGGGGAGCGCATTGACGTCATTTCCGTGGGGGAGTTCATCCCGGTCGGCACCCCCGTGAAGGTCGTCCGCGTTCGCGGGAGCCGTGTGGAGGTGCGGCGCGAAAACGTGCCGTCCCCCGGCGAAACATCTTCAGCCTAGACCGTACACTCGGACGCGCCAGACGACCCCCATGCATTGATAGAGGCGCCGCGTTGGAATTCCTGATACCGATATCATTGATCCTGGTGGGCCTCGGGCTCATCGCCGTCGAGGTATATCTCGTTCCAGGGTTCAACGTCGTCGGTGTGTTCGGCTTCGTGGTCATCCTCTTTGCCATTGGGTATTCGTTCTCCGAGGCCGGCCTGCTGGGGGGAATCTATTCGATCCTGGGCACCGTCGTCGTCGGCGGGGGATTGTTCTACTGGATGTGGAGCTCGGGCGCCTGGGACCGCTTCGTTCTCGCTACGAACCTGAAGGGGGATGAGGCCGCCGCCACCCGCGAGAGCGAGCATCGGGCGAGGTACCTCGGCAAGACCGGGACGGCCATGACCCCGCTGCGCCCGACCGGCGTGGCGGAGATCGACGGCGAACGGATCGAGGTGGTCACCGAAGGCGAGTTCATCGCCGCCGGCAGCAAGGTGCGGGTGGTGGCAATGGACAGACGACGGTTCTTCGTTCGACTGGCCGTGCCTCAGGAGTCGACGTCTTAGGGTTTAAGGTTGAAGGTTGAAGGTTGAAGGTTTAAGGTTGAAGGTTGAAGGGGACCCGAGCGGGGCGTGGGCCTTCGGCCTGGTCGGCATCACCGTCTCCTCGTAGAGACAGAAACCATCCGGTCGGCCGGCTCGAGGTCGGTCAAGCCGAAGCCGGCCTTCAAGATCTCCGCGCCGACGGTCACGTTGATCGGGTCGTTCGGCCGCGAAGGCGAGGGCGTACGGAAGGATGGGCCTCACCGAAAGGACGGCCCAGGCTCCGAGCACGGCGGAGATCGGCTCCACGAAGCCGGACAGCTGTCCGTACCAGAAGCTCTTCATCCGTCCCATCCCTTCACCTCGCAGCGGCATGGACACGGCGTGGCCTTCGGGGAAGTTCTGGAGGCCGATGCCGATGGCAAGGGCGACGGCGGCGGCAAGCGTGCCGCCCGTCGCAACCTCCATCTCGAGGGCCGCGGCGCCGAACGTCACCCCGACGGCGAGGCCCTCCGGAATGTTGTGAAGCGTGATGGCGGAGACGAGCAGCGTGGCGCGGCGCCACGACGACGGCATCCCTTCCGCCTCGCTGGGATCCATGCTCGGATGAAGGTGCGGCAGAACGGCGTCGGCCGCACGAAGCACGAGGCCGCCGAGGAGGAACCCGACGAGCGCGGGCACCCAGGCCATTCGGCCCTGATGCATGGCCATGTCGCTAGCCGACTAACACGCCGGCGATGGTCGCCGTCATCATGTTGGCAAGTGTACCGCACACGACGGCGCGCAGCCCCAACTGGGCCAGTTCCGAGGTGCGTTCGGGAGCCAGGGGGCCGATCCCGCCGATCTGGATGGCGATCGACGAGAAGTTGGCGAAGCCGCACAAGGCGAACGTCGCCATCACTACGGTCTTCGGCGAGAGCACGGCCGCTTCGATGTTCTCGGCGAGGCCGAGGTAGGCGACGAATTCGTTCAGCACGACCTTCGTCCCCAGCATAGAGCCGAAGTGCACGGCGTCCGCCCACGGTACGCCGATCAGCCACGAAACCGGCGCGAGGGCCCAGCCGATGAGCTGCTGAAGCGTCAGGTCGGCGCCGAAGAGTCCGGCCGCCCATCCGACGACGTAGTTGCCCATGGCGATCAGGGCGATGAACGCGATCAGCATGGCCGCCACGTTGAGGGCCAGCTTCAGGCCGTCGCCGGCTCCGATGGCCGCCGCATCGATGACGTTCTTCGACCGCTGCTCGACCTCGACCTGGACGCGTCCCGCCGTCTCGGGCGTACGGGTCTCGGGAATCATGATCTTCGCCAGCAGTAAGCCGGCCGGTGCGGCCATCAGGCTGGCGCCCAGGAGCTGCTCGGCAAACGCAAGCCGCGCCGCCTCGAGCTCCAGGCCCTGCGCCTGGGCGAAGGCATTCCCCAGCATCTGTATGTACGCGGCCATGACGCCGCCGGCAATGGTCGCCATGCCGCCGGTCATGACGGCCATCAGCTCGGACGTCGTCATTCCGCTGAGGTAGGGACGCACGACGAGAGGGGCCTCTGTCTGTCCGACGAAGATGTTCGCCGTCACCGAGAGAGACTCGGCGCCGCTCGTACGCAGGAAGCGCCGCACCAGCCAGGCCATGCTCGAGACGATCTTCTGCATGATGCCCAGATAATAGAGAATGGACATCAGCGAGCTGAAGAAGATGATCGTGGGCAGCACCTGAAAGGCGAAGAAGCTCCCCAGGCTGCCTTCCTGTCCCGGACTGATGGCCAGATCGCCGAAGACGAACCGGGCGCCTTCCGTGGTGAACTCGAGAACGAGCACGAAGAAGGAACTCACCCACGAGAAGAAGGCCTTGGGCCAGCCGAGCGGTGCGAAGAGCTCGCCCAGCGAGTCGCCCTTGAGGATGAGCACGGCCAGGAAAATCTGCAGGAGGAGGCCCGCCGCCACGGTTCTCCAGTCGATCTGCCGGCGGTGCTGCGAGAGGATCACGGCGACGCCCAGGATGGCAACGAGTCCCAGCAGGCCCCGAAGGAGATCGACGATGAACATGAAGGCGGGCCTACATGAGGTCTAATTGCTCGGGGCGGAGACGTCGGCCGAGGCCCGCGCCGTATTGTTGCTCCGGTCGACGTCCGGCAGCATCACGTCGGGGTCGATGGTGACCCTCGACACGTCCGACCCTTCGATGGTTGTCGTAAAGGAATGTCCCGTCGCGAAGGCCTCCACCGGGATGCGCCGCCGCTCGGAGGCGCCGTCCTGGTACTCGATGAGAAGCTCGACGGGCAGCAGGAGGCCGTCCCCATGCCTGACGGTCACCTGCGTGTTGCCGTCCCGCTCGGCGAGCTCGGTGATTTCCTGGTCCAGCACGCCGGTGCCGAAGAACCATCCGTTCCAGAACCAGTCGAGGTTCTCGCCCGCCACGTCTTCCATGGTGCGAAAGAAGTCGGCCGGCTGCGGATGCTTGTAGGCCCACCGCCGGGTGTACGCCTGAAAGGCCGAATCGAAGCGTTCCGCGCCGAGAACCACCTCGCGGAGGAGGTGGAGCGCCATGCCGGGCTTGCGGTAGGCGAGAAAGCCGAGACCGTCACGCGGAATCAGATCGGGGTAGGTGGTGATCGGCTGCTCGGCGACGTCCCGGAGCATGCCGGCGGCGATGAAGTCGGCCGTCAGGCGGCTCGGGGCGTCGTCGCCGTAGTAGCTCTGCGTTGCCGCGTGGTTGATGAACGTCGTGAAGCCCTCGTCCATCCAGGCATATCGCCGTTCGTCGCTGCCGACGATCATGGGATACCATTCATGTCCGATCTCATGCGTCGTCACGCCGAACAACGCCTGGTCCCGTGCGTGCACCGAGCAGAAGACGATCATCGGATACTCCATCCCGCCGACGATGCCGGCCACGTTGATGGCGACGGGATACGGATAGGGGTACCACATCTCGGAGTAGTGAGCGACGGAGTGGCGGACGTATTCCGTGGACTCCTCCCAGCCCGGATTTGCCGGCGTACCGAGGCCTTCTCGCGGGTAGTAGGACATGTTCAGGACGTCCTCCCAGCCGGCCGCGTCCCAGATGAAGGCCTGGGAGGCGGCCCAGGCGACGTCGCGCACGTTCTCTGCGCGGAAGTGCCAGGTCAGCGGCCCGCCGCCCGCCGGTCGGGTGGATGCGTCTCCCACCTCGTCCTCGCCGATGATCGTGACCGTCTCCGCACTCCCGCGAGCGCGGTCGAGCCGCTCGCGCTGCTGGGGCGTCAGGACCTCCTCGGCGTTCTGCAGCTGCCCGGTCGCGGCGACGACGTAGTCGCGCGGCACCGTGATCTCCAGTTCAAAATCCCCGTACTCCAGGTAAAACTCGCCCTGCCCGATGTACGGCATCACGTTCCATCCGTGGACGTCGTCGTAGACGTACATCCGCGGATACCACTGCGCGAGCTCGAAGACGGTCCCCTGCTCGACGTCGAGCCATCCCATGCGGTCGGCGCCGTACTGGGGAATGGTGAAGGCGAAGTCCATGCTCACCTCCACGCTCGAGCCGCCGGGCGGGAGGGGTTCGTCGAGGTTGATGCGAAGCCTCGTGTCGTCGATGAGGATCTCGGCGGCCCGGCCGTCCAGCCTCACGTTCGTGACGTCGATGCCGCCTCCCTCGAACGCTCCCCGCCAGCGCGAGTCCGGGGGCTGGATGTCCGAGCCCCGGCTGCCGGGCCGAAAGAGGTTCTGATCGAGCTGTATCCAGAGGTAGTCGAGCTCGTCCGGACTGTTGTTGGTGTAGCGGATGGTCTCGGAGCCCTCGAGGCGTCGGCCCTGCGGATCGAGCGCGACCCGGATTTCGTAGTCGGCGCGCTGCTGCCAGTAGTCGTGGCCCGGCCGTCCGGATGCCGAGCGGTACGCGTCGGCGTCGGGAAGATCGAGCGTCCGGAATACGTCGGGGTTGGGTTCGGCCGCGTCCTGGGCAGCCGCCGGGGCGGGCAGCAGCAGGGCGACGCAAAGCGTAAAGAGGAGTCTGAACGTCATGGCGTATGTCACGTTGAGCGGGAAGAGTCGGGCGCGCGATAGGGCCATTGCGCGGCGGCCTCCGAGGATCTTGCAAGCCGTGGGCGTCTATAAACCCGGTGGAAACTAGGGGAACGACCTGATTTAATCCAAATTTGGAGCCGCTCACGCCGTCGGGGTCGAATCCCCCGCCGCGGTTCGGTATCTTCAACTGCCGCGACGATGGCCGTCGCGCCCATCACCGGCGGGTATCGGGCGACGACCCGGCCCCTCCGCTCCATCCTCCTCCGCCCCGTTTTTTCAAGCATGCGTCAGTTCGAGCTTACGTTTCAACCGCGCTCCCCCGAATCGCCCGGAGGCTCGGCGGACGACATCCTCGGCGGGCTGAATCCGTCGCAGCAGGAGGCCGTACGCGCCACGGAGGGTCCGGTCCTCATCATCGCCGGACCGGGTTCCGGCAAGACGCGCACGCTCACGCACCGCATCGCGTACCTCATCGCCACGGGCCGGGCCCGGGCGCGGGACATCCTCGCCCTGACATTTACCAACAAGGCCGCGAGGGAGATGAAGGACCGCATCGAGCGGCTCGTGGGGGAGGGGTCGCACGCCGTGTGGATGGGCACCTTCCACGCGACGTTCGCACGCCTCATGCGCGTGGAAGGTAGGCACATCGGCTACACGTCGGATTTCAGCATATACGATACGGACGATTCGGAGCGGATTCTGCGCCAGCTGATGGACCGCTACCACATCGACACGAAGCAATACAGCCCGCGCTCGATCCGCCACATGCTCTCGAGCGCAAAGAACCAGATGGTGTCGCCCGCCGAATACGCGCGCGTGGCCTCCTCTTCGATGCAGGACGCGGCCGCGCGGCTCTACGAGCCGTACGAAGAGATGCTCCGCCGTTCGAACGCGCTGGACTTCGACGATCTTCTGATCAAGCCGATCCGGTTGTTCGAGCAGCATCCGGAGGTGCTCGAGAAGTACCAGGGCCGCTGGAAGTACATTCACATCGACGAGTACCAGGACACCAATCACGCCCAGTACGTGCTTGCCAAGCTGCTGTCGCGGCGGCACAAGAACCTCTGCGTCGTGGGGGACGACGCCCAGAGCATCTATGCCTTCAGGGGCGCCGACATCGGCAATATTCTATCGTTTCAGCGTGACTATTCCGACGCGGAGACGGTCCGCCTGGAGCAGAACTATCGCTCCACCCGGCGCATCCTGCGCCTGGCCGGGTCCATCATCAGGCAGAACGAGGACCAGCTCGAAAAAGAGCTCTGGACCCAGAATCCGGAGGGCGAGTACGTGATCCTCATGGAGGCGCTCTCGGAGAAGGATGAAGCTCAGAAGATCGAGCGGACGATCCGCGATCTGCACGTCCGCATCGGATACGGTTACCAGCATTTCGCGGTCCTGTACCGCACGAACGCTCAGAGCCGCTCCATAGAGGACGCGCTTCGCCGCGGCGGCATCCCCTACCGGGTGATCGGCGGCGTGTCGTTCTACCAGCGAAAGGAGATCAAGGACGTGCTCGCCTACCTCCGCCTCATCGTGAACCCGGGCGACACGGCCAGCCTGCGCCGCGTCATCAATTATCCCACGCGCGGAATCGGCAGCAAGACGCTGGAGCGCATCGTCGACTTCGCGCGAGAGCGCCATGTCACGGTGTGGGACGCCGTCGAGCGCGTGGAGGAGATCGAGATCGGCACGCGCGGCGAGAACGCCGTGGTCGCTTTTCGGGACATGATGCGCCGCTATATCGAGGCGGCACGGAGCGACACGCCCGGCGAGGACATCGCGCGGTCGCTGGTGCAGGAGACGGGTATGATCGACGAGCTCCGCAAGGAGCAGACGACCGAAAACCTGATGCGATGGGAGAACGTCCAGGAGCTCCTCAGCGCCATCGCGGAGTACACGGCCGGCGATCCCGTCCACCGCACGCTGAGCACCTTCCTGCAGGAGGTCTCGCTGCTGACGGATCTCGACGAGGCCGACGACTCGGAATCGCGCGTTACGCTCATGACGCTGCACGCTTCCAAAGGACTCGAATTCCCCGTCGTCTTTATCGGCGGCCTCGAGGAGGGGCTCTTTCCGCTCGCGAAGGCGGCGGAGAGCGTGACCGCGCTGGAAGAAGAGCGGCGTCTCTTCTACGTCGGCGTCACCCGCGCCGAAGAACGTCTCTACCTGTCCCACGCACGGAGCCGGTTCCGGTACGGACAGCACGAGTCGAGCGTCCGAAGCCGGTTCCTGGATGAAGTGGATGTGGATGTGGTGCGCACGGAGGCCGGCGGGCGATTCGAGCAGAAAACGGACCGGTTTTCGGCCGCACCGTCGCCGGATGGGACGCCGTCGTACGACGAGATGGACCCCCATTACTACCGGCGAAATCTGTCCAGAGGGAAGAAGAAGGGAGAGCGGACCGTCGTCTACGACGAGGGGGAAGGCGAGATCGCGCCGGGTCTTCGCGTCGAGCATCCCCAATTCGGCGAAGGGCAGGTCCTCACCACGGAAGGCCGCGGCGATCAGGCCAAGGCCCTGGTCGACTTCCATGCGGTCGGTGAGAAGAAGCTCATGCTCAAGTACGCCCGGCTCCGTATCGTGGAGAATTGACGCGACTACCTGTTTACATGTCCATGCGGATACTGATCACGCTTGTTACCCTGCTCGTCCTTGCCGGCTGCGCGACCGACGAGCGGGCCCGGGTCGTCGTGTATTCCCCCCACGGCAAGGAAATGCTCGGGGCCTACGAGGAGATGTTCGAGACCGAACATCCCGCCGTCAACATACAGTGGATCGACATGGGCGGGCAGGACGCCTACGACCGGATCCGG
>CAZXHQ010000045.1:0-12730 GCA_964640145.1 uncultured Rhodothermales bacterium
CTTCATGAAGGCCAGTACTTCGATCCGGTCATGCGCGACATCGAGGCCCTCATCGACTCGTCGCAGGAACGGGTCACGGGCGCGGTGCGCGTGCGCATCTTCAAAGGCCGCGTCGACGTTCTCGGCTGCGAAAGCCCGTATTCGATGTTCGACGCGGGCGTGGCGACCTACGGAGAGACGAACGAGCTGTGGGACGGCCGTGATGCCGAGGGCTTCTCGCAGATCTACGGCGTTCAGGCCCTGCTCGCCCATCGGGCCCGGAAAGAGTAAGAGGCCCGGTCGGAGCCTCTTCGCGGGACGTACGTACGATTCGACGCCTTCCTTTCGCTGAGACGAACCCAAACACGCTGTACCACCATGAAAAAGCAGATCGCCCTCCTTCACGGAGCCGGCTACGTGGGCGGTGAGCTGATTCGCCTTCTGCTGGGTCACCCCGATGCCGAGCTCACGGTCGTGACAAGCCGCGCCTTCACGGGCGAGCCCGTCACGAAGGCCCATCCGCACCTGCGCGACCAGACCGACCTCGCCTTCACCGATCCGGCCGACGTCGTGGTGAACGGGCTCGACGCGGTCCTGCTCGCGGCCGAGCATGGGAAGAGCGCCCAGGCCGTTCTCGACCTTCAGAACGCAGGTTTCGAGGGCGTCGTCATCGACCTCAGCGCCGACTTCCGGTTCAAGGAGGCGGCGCTCTACGACGAATGGTTCGGCTTCACGCACCCGGCCCCCGACCTGATCCCCGCCTTCACCTACGGTCTGCCCGAAGTGTTCGGCCCGTACGATGACGGCACCCGCTTCATCGCGAATCCGGGGTGCTTCGCCACCGGGCTCGCCCTCTCGCTCTGGCCCCTTTCCGTCCATCTCGAAAGCTACCGTGCCGCGGTCACGGCCCTGACGGGGGCCTCGGGCTCGGGCGCGCGCCCGAAGGCGACTACGCACTTCCCGACGCGCGAAGGCAACGTCCGCGCCTACAAAGTGCTCCGGCACCAGCATCTTCCCGAAGTGCAGCAGGTTCTCGGTCCGGGAGCGACCGTCCGGTTCATCCCGGCCTCCGGCCCGTGGACGCGCGGCATCTGGGGCACCGCCCAGATCGAGCTTCCCGGCGACGTGGAGGCGGACGACGTGGAGCGGTGGTACGCGGAAGCCTACGGGGCCGAGCCGTTCGTCCGCATCTATCCGAACGAGCTCCCCGAACTTCGCTTCGCCGTCCACTCGCCGTTCTGCGACATCGGGTGGATGATCGACGGCGACAACCTCGTGATCGGATTTGCCGAAGACAATCTGCTGAAAGGCGCGGCCAGCCAGGCCATCCAGAATCTCAATCTACTCATGGGCTGGCCCGAAGCGGCCGGTCTCCTACCCTCCCACGCGGTGCCATCTGCATCCTACGTATGACCACCCAGGAGGCAATCGAACTCGAGGATCGCTTCCAGATTCCGACCTACAGCAAGATGCCCGTCGTGCTCACGCGCGGGGAGGGCAGCTTCGTGTGGGACGCCGACGGCCGGAAGCTGCTCGATCTCTACGGCGGCCACTGCGTGGCGCTGCTGGGCCACAATCCGCCTCGAGTCGTGGAGGCCCTCAAGAAGCAGGCAGACCAGCTGCTCTTCTATTCCAATGCCGTCTACAGCACCACGCGGGCGCGGGCGGCCGAGCGGCTGGCCGAGGCGGCGCCGGAGGGCCTGCGGCACGTATTTTTCTGCAACTCCGGCTCGGAGGCGAACGAGACGGCCCTGAAGCTGGCCCGCAAACATACGGGGCGGCCGCGCATGATCGCGATGGAGGGCGGCTTCCACGGCCGCACGCTCGCCAGCCTGGCGGTCACCTGGAAGGACGCATTCCGGGCCCCTTACAAAGACGTCCTGCCTGCGACGACCTTCGTGCCCTTCGGAGACCTCTCCGCCGTCGACCAGGCCTGCGCCGAGCACGACGACGTGGCGGGCGTCATTCTGGAACCCATCCAGAGCATGGCGGGGGTCGTCGAAGCCCCCGAACCGTATTATCGCGACCTTCGGTCGGTCTGCGACAGGCACGGCGTCCTCCTCATCTTCGACGAGGTTCAAACGGGCGTCGGACGAACCGGCACGTTCTCCGTCTCCGAACAGTACGGCATGACGCCGGATCTCATCACCCTCGCCAAGAGCCTCGGGGCAGGTATTCCCGTGGGCGCCGTGCTGGTCTCCGACGAGATCGCATCTACGGTCGAGCCCGGCGATCAGGGCACGACCTTCGGCGGGGGGATGATCGCCATGGCGGCGGTGGAGGCGACCCTCGACACGCTGGCAGCGGACGACCTCATGCCGAGAGCTCGAGCGCTGTTCGAGCGCATACGGCAGGGCCTGGCCGGGCTCGTCCGGGAGGTCCGCGGCCGAGGCGGACTCATCGGCATCGTTCTCGAGGAGCCGGCCGCCCCTTTACGCCGCCGGCTCCTCGACCGGGACGTCCTCACGGGATCGGCCGACGATGCGAACGTCATCCGACTCATGCCGCCCATCAATACGTCGTTCGATGCGATCGACGGCTTCATCGAGACGTTCGAGCACGCGTTCCATTCTGAAGCCAGCGCCTCCTGAAGCATGAGACATCTGATCGACTGGCAGTCGCTCAGCGACGAAGTATGGCGCGCCGCGGTGGACCGCGCCCACTATCACTTCGAACATGCCGGCGATTGGAGCCAGTCGGCCGCCGGACGCAGCATTGCCCTCATGTTCTTCAACCCGTCCCTGCGCACGCGGACGTCCATGGAGCTGGCGGCGGCGCAGATGGGGGCCTATTCGACGGTTCTCACGCCCGGACAGGAAACGTGGAAGTTCGCCTTCGATACCGGCACGGTGATGGACGGTGAGGAGGCCGAGCACATCCGAGAGGCGGTGGGGGTGCTGTCTCGCTATTACGACGCGATCGGCGTGCGGCTGTTCGCCTCGCAGACCCACTTCCAGCAGGACCGCGACGAACGCCTCGTTCGGACGTTTTCGTCGGCCTCCACGGTGCCCGTGGTGAACCTCGAATCGGCGTTCTACCACCCCTGCCAGGCTCTGGCCGACGCTGCGACCATCAAACAGCAGTTCGGTGATGCTCGCGGCCGCAAGTTCGTCCTCACGTGGGCCTACCACCCCAAGTCCCTTCCCATGGCCGTTCCGAACTCGGCGGTCCTGATGGCCGCTCGGTCCGGAATGAAGGTGGTCGTGGTGCGCCCGGAAGAATATGCGCTCGACTACGGCGTGATGGAGCTGGCACGGTCCTACGGATCGGACGTCGAGGAAACGGATGACCGCGAGACGGCTTTTCGGGATGCGGACGTCGTCTACGCGAAAGCGTGGGGCGGGCCGCTCGTCTACTCCGACCCCGAACACGAGGCCTCGCTGCGCACAAGTCATAGCGACTGGTGCGTCACGGAGAACTGGATGAGCCGGACCAACGACGGGCTGTTCATGCACTGTCTGCCGGTGCGGCGCAACGTCGTCGTCGACGACGGCGTGCTGGACGGGCCCCGGGCCATCCACCTCCTGCAGGCCGAGTTCCGTCTGCATGCACAGAAGGCGATCCTGGAATACGTCTGGGGGCTATGATGAAAACGGCCGTCCTCAAGATCGGCGGCGCGCTGGTATCCGACGAGGATGCCCTCGAGGTGCTCTGGTCGGCCGTCGCGGAGCTCCGGCGGGACCGGCGGGTCGTCGTCGTGCACGGCGGGGGAGCGCGCGCAACGGAGCTGGCACGGCGGCTGGGCCACGAGCCCCGGATGGTCCATGGCCGCCGCGTCACGAACGACCTGGACCTCGACATCGTGCAGTGGACTATGCGCGGCGAGCTCAACGGCCGCCTGGTCGCCGGCGCCGGCGCCCACGGCCTGCACCCCGTCGGCCTCTCCGGCGCGGACGGCCCCCTCCTGCACGTGGTCCGGCGTCCGCCGTGGGAGATCGACGGCGAGACGGTCGATTTTGGATGGGTCGGCGACGTAGCGTCCGTGGATCCCTCCCTCCTCCGCCTTCTCCTGGCGAACGGCTACGTACCCGTCGTGGCGCCCGTCGGCGTAGATGCATCCGGACAGCTCTACAATGTCAACGCGGACACGGTCTCCTGTGCTGTCGCCGGCGCCCTGAATGCTGACGAGTATCTGCTCGTGACGGAAGCCGGCGGCGTGCGGCGCGACGCCGCCGACCCCGCATCGCAGCTGGCCTCCTGCGACGCGGCCCTCTTCGAGCGAGGA
This sequence comes from uncultured Rhodothermales bacterium, assembly GCA_964640145.1. Taxonomy (GTDB): domain Bacteria; phylum Bacteroidota; class Rhodothermia; order Rhodothermales; family VXPQ01; genus CAZXHQ01. The sequence goes on from CAZXHQ010000045.1 coordinate 4,205, forward strand.
AAGCGTGAAGGATGGATTGCGGGCGGCATGCGCGTCAAGCTCAAGGTGGCCTTCGACGCCCTGGCCGACGGAGCCGGCGACGTCTTCATCGTCTCGCCGGAGGGCATCCTCGACAGGTCGCTCGGCACTCGGGTAACCGGATGACCCCCGTCAGCGCCCCGCCACAGCCATCCCACCGAAAAGACATGCCCGGCCCGGACGTCGTAACCCTTCTGAAAGAGCTCGTGGCCATCCCGTCCCTCAGCGGTGAGGAAAAGGAGGCGGCGGACTTCGTGCAGCACCTCGCGTCGAGCTACGACGTGCAGGTGGGGCGCGTCGACGACAACGTGTACTTCTGGACGGGCGCGGGCGAGGACCTGCTGCTGCTCAACACGCACCTCGACGTGGTGCCGCCGTCGGCGGATCATCCCTACGATCCGTTCACGCCCGTAGAATCGAAGGGGCGCATTTACGGACGGGGCAGCGTGGATGCGAAGGCGTCGGCGGCCGCCATGACCGCCGCGTTCCTTTCCCTGGTCGAGGAAGGATTCCGGCCCGACGGACGCGTGATGGTCGCGCTGACCACGTACGAAGAGACCGGCGGGGCGTACAACGGCGTCGAAACGCTGCGGCCGCATCTGCCGGACATATCGGCAGCTCTCGTCGGCGAGCCGACCGACCTCCGTCCGTGCGTGGCGCAGAAGGGCCTCCTCATCCTTACCATGCAGGCGCGCGGAACGTCGGCGCATGCCGCACGTGCCCATCTCGGTGAGAACGCCGTCGAAAAAGCGGCTCGAGACGTCCTCCGGTGCGGGTCCATCTCGTTCGATCGCGAAGATCCGTTCCTCGGGCAGCCCACCGTCACGCCGACGACCATCCACGGCGGGTCGGCCCGCAACGTCGTTCCGGATCTGTGCACCTTCACGCTCGACATCCGGTCGACGCCGGCGTATTCGCATCGTGAGCTCATCGAATTGATGCAGGAGGCCCTGGAATCCGAACTCGACGTGCACAGCGAGCGCCTCATCCCCGTCGCTACGGCCGTGAATGAACGCATCGTGCGCGCCTGCCGGCGGGCCGTGCCGGACGCCGAGCCGTTCGGATCACCCACGGCGTCGGACTGGATCTTTCTTGCCGACATTCCGACCGTGAAGATCGGCCCGGGATCGAGCGAGCTGTCGCATACCGCAGGGGAAAGCATCCCCATCGACGAGCTCGACCGCGCCGTCGGCGTCTATCGCTCCACCATCGAAGCGTATTTCGACCTATGACGAAAAACCCATCCCGTCCCCTGTGGCAAACGACGACGCGCGCCGACGAATGGGTGACGCGGTTCACAGTCGGCGACGACTACCGGTGGGACACCCTGCTGCTTCCCTACGACGTGCAGGCAACCCGCGCACACGCCTGGGGCCTCGCGCAGATCGGCGTGCTGTCGAAGCAGGAATTCAAGGACGTGTGCGAGAGCCTGGACGCACTGCTTAGGGCGGACGTCGTGGTTCGGCCCGAGGATGAGGACTCTCACACGGTCATCGAGCATTTTCTGACGGAGGAGCTGGGAGAAACCGGTCAGAAAATCCACACGGGTCGATCCCGTAACGATCAGGTGCTGGCGGCCCTTCGCCTCTACCTCCGCGACGTCCTCTCGGCCACGTCCGAGCGCGCCTCCGAGGTCGTGCGCACGCTGTGCAGCTGGGGCGATGCACTCGACGGCGTGCTCATGCCGGGGTACACGCACATGCAGCGGGCGATGCCCACGACGGTCGGACTCTGGGCGATGGGCTACGCCGAATTGCTCGTCGGCGACCTCGAACGCCTCCGTCAGACGGTGCGCCGGGTCAACGTTTCGCCGCTCGGGTCGGCCGCCGGATACGGCGTGCCGTACCTCGAGCTGCCTCGCGATGCCGTCGCACAGAGGCTCGGCTTCCTGGGCGTTCAGGAGCACGTGACGGCCGTCCAGCTCTCGCGCGGCAAATTAGAGCTGGACGTGGTGCACGCACTCGTGCAGGTCACGGCCACGTTCAATCGGCTCGCCTCCGACCTCGTGCTATACAACACGGCCGAGTTCGGCTTCGTCCGGCTGCCGCGGGAGCACAGCACGGGCAGCTCGATCATGCCCCAGAAGCAGAATCCGGACGTGCTGGAGCTCGTCCGCGCCTCCCATCATCGCGTCACGGCGCAGCTTCAGATGCTGGCCACGCTGCCGGCCAATCTGCCGTCCGGCTACCACCGCGACCTGCAGCTCACCAAGGAGGCCGTCATGCGTGCCGTACAGACGGCCTCGGACGTGACGGACGCGGTCGCCGCCGTTCTGAGCGGCGTGACGTTCGACGAAGACCGGCTGGAGGAAGCGACCTCGGCGGAGCTCTTTGCGACGTCCCGTGCACTCGAGATGGTTCGAGACGGAGTGCCCTTTCGCGAAGCCTATCGGCGCGCCGCGGACGAGGTCGACCAGCTGGAGGCGCCGCACGCCAAGCAGGCCCTGGAGGCCTACCACGTCGACGGCTTTCCCGGCCGCTGCCGACCCGATCTAGTGCTGAACCGTCTGGCCCGCATAGACGCGCCGTAGCACGCCCGATCATTCACCCATGACGGTCACCACGATCTTGCGCTGGCGCGCCTTCACGTCGCACTCGAGGAAGAAGATCTGCTGCCACGTACCCAGGATCGGAGCTCCTGCTCGTACCGGCACGGAAAGCGACGGTCCGAGCGTGGTCGCCTGGAGGTGGCTGTGGGCGTTCCCGTCATGCCAGGCCTCTTCGTGACCGTAGTGACGGCCCGGCGGCATCAGCTTATCCAGGATTTCCGGCAGGTCGAGCAAAAGCCCCGGTTCGAACTCGATCGTACCCACCGCGCCCGTGCTGCCGATCACGTGGACGTTCGCCACGCCTGTCTCGATCCCGGACCGCGCTACGACGGCCGCGACCTGAGCGGAGATATCGTGCATGTCCCCATGTCCGCTCGTGGAAAGCTCGAATCGTTCCTGGTGCACCATACCCTTCAACCTGCCTCTTGCCGCGTACGACCCTTCCTATCCCCATTCCCATCCCGAAAGCTGATCCAGAAAGTCGTGCGCCGTTAGATCGTAGTGAATAGGCGTAACGGAGACGTAGCCGTTCTCGATCGCTTCTATGTCCGTGTCCTCCCCCTCGTCGAGATTCTCGAAGGTCCCTGTCAGCCAGTAGTACGGCTGGTTGTTCGGATCGACGCGCTGGTGGAACGACTCCTTCCAGCGAGAGCGCGCCTGACGCGTCGCCACGATGCCCCTGATCTCCTCGCGAGGAACGGCCGGCACGTTCACGTTCAGCAAGATGCCCGGCGGCAGTCCCCGGGCCAGGATGCGCCGCGCAACGAGGGCCGCGACGTCCTGTGAGGGTGCGTAATCTCCGCCCTCCCAGTTGCAGAGTGAGATCGCCATCGAGTCGATGCCGAGAATGGATGCTTCCGTGGCGGCGCTCACCGTACCCGAGTAGATGACGTTCACCGCCGTATTGGGTCCGCGGTTGATCCCGCTCACCACGAGGTCAGGCCGGCGCGGCAGCAGCTGGTTGACGGCCAGTTTGACGCAGTCCGCGGGCGTGCCCTGTACGCCGTAGGCGTCGACGGCACCCTCGATGCCGAGCCCGACCGATCGGGCTCGCACCGGATCCCGGACCGTGATGGCGTGTCCCACGGCGCTTTGCTCGTACAGAGGTGCGACGACGTACACATCCCCCAGCTCCGTCATCGCGGCGGTCAGCGCAGCGAGGCCCGCTGCATCGACGCCGTCGTCGTTGCTCACCAGAATGAGGGGGCGCTCTCGGCTCTCGGAATTCATGGGAAGTCGTGTTTCGCACGGACCACGCCGGCGGCGAACTCAGTAGCTCTCCTCGTCGGCCGGAAAGCTGCGTTCGCGTACGTCGTCGATGTATTCCTGGACCGCATTCGTAATCGATTCACTCAGACGTGCGTAGCGGCGGACGAACCGCGGGTTGAAGTCCGTGTTGAGCCCCAGCATATCGTGGGTGACCAGCACCTGTCCGTCGCATTGCGATCCCGCACCGATTCCGATCGCGGGGATGGACAGACTCTTCGAGACCTCCGCCGCCAGCGCGGCCGGTATCTTCTCCAGCACGACGGCGAAACAGCCGGCCGCCTCCAGCAGCTTCGCATCTCGCTTGAGCTCCTCGGCTTCGGTCTCCTGCTGCGCACGCACGCGATAGGTGCCGAACCGGTAGATGCTCTGCGGGGTGAGGCCGAGATGGCCCATAACCGGGATGCCCGCGTCGATGATGCGGCGCACGGCCTCGATGACGACGTCACCGCCCTCCATCTTTACCGCGTGCGCGCCTGCCTCCTTCATGACCCGAATCGCGGAGACGAGCGCCTCCTTGGAGTTGCTCTGATACGAACCGAAGGGGAGATCTACGACGACGAGAGCGCGCTCTACCCCGCGGATCACACACTGGGCGTGATAAATCATATGGTCGAGCGTGATCGGCAGCGTCGTCTCGTGCCCGGCCATGACGTTCGACGCCGAATCGCCGACGAGCAGGACGTCCACCCCCGCATCGTCGAGAATGCGGGCCGACGTGTAATCGTAAGCGGTCAGCATCGCGATCGGGACGTTCGCGCGCTTGAGATCCTGCAGCGTCTGCGTGGTGATTCGCTTCGCCTGTACGATCTTCGGTTCGACCGTCCGGCTGCTCATGTCCTATACCTGGTCGCTGTGCACGGATCGTTCTGCGGTGAAATAGACGTTTAATATACGCGCTCGGGACCTCGACGTGGTGCAGGGCGGAGGAAGATGCGCGCCCAGACGAAAAGGTACCCGCCGCCTTCGACAGGTACCTCTAGATCTTTTCGTAAGGTCGCTTACGTACTGCGCGGGTCGATGCTCCAGACGCGGTGACCCGTCTAGGCGGGGCTAGGGCGAGGAGGCGGAACGACGCGGCGCGCGATGCCGCGACGCGCGTAGGGCAGCGTACGTACGAGTTGGCATACCTTTTTGCACCGGCACTCGTCCGCTGGATGCGCACCAAACGTTGCGCGCACCGTTCGCGGCGGCCTTCTAATTCGAGCCGGATGCCTGCGGCGTCGTCGTGTCCGACTCATCGACGTCGAGGCCAAGATTCCTCGCCACGTCGAGCGTGATGTCCTCGATCGTCTCCGTATTCACGTAGAGCAGCAAGGGCTGGGTGCCCACCTGTGAGCGCAGCACGATGTCGAGTCCCTTGGCTGCGGCTACCTCGTTGATCGCCGTCTGCACCTTCTCGAGAAGCGGCTGCATAAGCTCGCTCTCGCGCTGGGCCAGGGCCTGCTCCTGCTCCTGCGCCTGCTGCTGCAGATCCTGCTGCATCTGCATCAGCTCCTGCTCCCGCTCGGCGCGCCGCTCCTCGGAAAGAAGCGACTGCTGGCGCTGGTAGCGCTCCACGCGCGTCTGATAGTCCTGATAGAGCGTCTGGAGCTCCTGCTGATTGCCCTGGTACGCCGACTCCAGCTGCTGCTGCACGTCCTGGTACTCAGGCATGTTGACGATGATGATTTCGTGATCGGTATACCCGATGTTCAAAGCCTGAGCGCCGGCATCGTGAACGAATCCGATCAGCAGCGGGGATGCAAAAAGCAGAAAAGTAAGAACTGCTGATACTCGTTTGAGCATTAGAATAGTCATTGTTATTCGGTGTGATTGCATTCGGATGGACGCGGTGCGACAACATTACCGGCTGCCAGTCACGGTATCTTCAATATCGATGCCAAGTTCCTGAAGCACCTCGTTGCTCAGGTCGTACTGCTCCCGCGCAAACATGAAAAGGTAGTCGCCGCCCTTGTCGAAGACGTAGTCATAATCATCTCGGGCTGCAACCTCCTCGATCGCGGCGAGGATGCGCTCCTGAATGGGACGCATCAGCCGCTCCTGCTCCTGAAAGAGCTGGCCCTCCGGCCCGAAATACTGCATTCGAAGCCGCTCGACCTCCTCTTCGGCACGCATGATCTCCTCCCGCATGCGCTGCCGCTCCTCGTTGGTGTAGAGGAGCTCGCGTGCCTGATATTCCCTGAACAGTTCGTCCACCTCGCTGCGCCGCTCGTCCAGCTCCGCACGCCATTCCTCCGCCTGGCGGTCCAGCTGCTGCTGAACGGTGGCGTAGTCGGGCGTCCGGCTGAGGATAAATTCCGAGTCGACGTAACCGATCGTCTGCTGGGCGCGCGCCTCGAAGGTCACCGCGAGCATGAGCGCCGCAAATGCGATCAGGGAAAAGCGTAAACCTTTCATACCGTCTCCTGTCGAGCACATGATCTCTGTGAATAGCACCGCGCCTGTACACTTCTATGGACAAACGTTATCGATCGAAGTAACCGATCGAACGTCGGGTCAAGGCACGTGCGACGAGGCGTTTCGAGCATCGAACTATTGCCCGAAGCCCTGGCCCAGCGAGAACTGGAACGTCCATTTGTTGGAACCGTCGTGCCGGTTCGTCGCAGGGAAGGTGTCGAAGTTGTACCCGTAGGTCAGTTCGATCATTCCCAGGATCGGCAAGAACAGTCGCATGCCAACGCCGGCGGACCTGTATAGTTCTGAAGGATTGTACGTCTCGAAGCTGTTCCAGGCATTGGCGGCGTCGAGGAACAGGTAGGGCTGCGCCGAGAGCTGCTCCGTCTGGATGGCCAGCCACTTCAGCTCCGATGTATACTTGTTCAGGATCGTTCCGCCGACCGGCTCATCACCACGGCGCGGACCGATCGACGCTGCCGGATAGCCGCGCATGTACACGATGTCGCGGCCGAAATAGCTGTAGAAGCCCTGCGTGTCGAAGGGCGAACCGCCGACGATGAACCGTTCGAAGTCGACCCGGTCCCCGGTCAGCGAGCCGACGTAGCCGTAGTCCGTGCTGAAGCCGACGGAGAGCTTTTCGACGAGCGGCACGTTCCAGCTGGTCTTGAAGCGCGACTTGTGATACTGGACGAAGTTCGTGATCGGCGGGGCGATTTCGAGGGAGAGCTCCATCGACGACCCCGTCGTGGGGAAGATCGGATGATCGAGCGAGTTCCTCGACAGGCCCTGCTGGAACGTGACCAGCTGGCTGATCCCCTGCGGTATCGTCGAGAACAGCCCGTCGTTGCTGTAATACTGGTAGCGGACCGCACTCGACGTACTGAACATGTCGTCGGGCCAGCGCAGGCGGCGCTCGTAGAAGAAGCGGCCGGAGCCCGTCTGGAAGGCCCCGTCCGACGCGCCGCCAAAGCTCGAGAAGCCTCTTCGCCCACCGCCGAATCTCGAATACGACAGGGCGAACCCTATCGGCGTCGGCCGCCCGCGGAACCACGGCTCGGTGAACGACAGCGAGTAGTTCTGGTAGAAGGTGCCGCTGGTCTGCACGGCCAGCGAGAGCTTCTGGCCGTCGCCGGCGGGAAGCGGATCCCATGCGTCGCCGTTGAATAAATTCTGGGCGGAAAAATTGTTGAAGCTGAAGCGCAGCATCAGCACGAGTCCGAATGTGCCCCAGGTCCCGGACAGCTCGAGCTGATCGCTGCTCTGTTCGGCCACCGTATAGCCCAGATCAACCGTCTTCGTCTCCTCGTTGATCTCGACGTTCGGCCCGCCTCCGAGCGACTCCTGCGTGAAATAACTGAGCTGGCTGAGACGGCGGATCGACTCCTGAATGGCGTCCCGGCTGAAGGTCTGCCCCGGCACCGTGTAGAGCTCGCGGCGGATGACATGTTCTTTCGTCTTGGTATTCCCGGCGATATTTATGTCGCCGAACTGGTAGACGTCTCCCTCCATCACGTCGAAGGTGATGTCGAGGGAGTCGCCGGGGACGACCTTTATAGTCGGCTCGACGTTGAACCGCATGTATCCGCGGTTCATGTAGAGGCTGGTGACGTCACTGCTGTTCCTGTTTTGATAGAGGTTCTCCTCCAGCTTCGAGCGGTTGAACGGCTCCCCGCGCTCTATCCCCAGGGCACCGGTCAGGTACTCGTCCGAATAGACCGTATTCCCTTCCCAATCGATGCTGCGGACGTAGTAGCTCGGACCTTCCTCGACCGTCAGCTCCACCACCACTCCGGGATCGTCCCCGTTCTCCACGTAGACGGTGTCGCTGAGAATCCGCGCGTCGTAGAACCCCCTGTCGTTGTAGTACCGGATCACGTTCTGGAGGTCGGTCTGGTAGTCGGATCGATCGAAGGTAGCAGCACTCCAGAAACGCCACCATTTGTCCTCGTCGGTCTCCTTCATGCTCCGCTTGATGCGCGAATCCGACAGCTGCTCGTTCCCGTGGACGCGGATTTCCTGGACCTCGACCTTGGGCCCCCGGTCGATGATGAAGTCGAGCGACACCTGGTCCTCGGCCGTCTCGTTCCGCTGCACGTCGACCGTCGCGAGCATCAGGCCCTTTTCCCGGAAATAGTTCTTGATCTCCTGCTTCGAACGCTCGACGTCGGAGGGGCGTACGGGGCTGCCCGTCAGCAGCGGCACCCGCTCGCGCAGGTCGTTTCGGTGGCCGCGCTTCACGCCCGAAAACGTGTATTCGACGAGCCGCGGCTCTTCCTGAACCTGAATGGACAGGT
>CAZXHQ010000046.1:0-1805 GCA_964640145.1 uncultured Rhodothermales bacterium
ATACGCGTCGTCGATCATCGCGCCGCCGTGGCGCTCGACGGCGTCACGATCGCGGCCACCGAGCTGCCTCCGGGCACTCCGGCGAGCGGCGCCGTCGGACTGGCGGACTACGGATCGGCCGTCCAGTTCGCCAATCTGTTCATCAAGACGCTGGATCGGTAGGAGATTCCGGCGAGGTAGGAGATACAGGAGCGGGATTACATATCCGAGCCGGCCCAAGCTGGTCTACGTGCGCGATCGTATCTATTTGGAGCGGGAGTAGCTGTTGGAGCGGAAATAGATACCGGAGCAGGAGTGGATACCGGAGCGGAAATAGCTCCTGGAGCAGGAGTGGATACCGGAGCGGTAACGATCAGACCTTGGAGGACACCATGAGCATGCGCGAACTTTCCCGTCGAGACTTTATCGCGGCCGGCGCGGCCGCCGCCACCGCGCTTTCGGGCGTTCCCTTCGTCCGCACCGCGGCCGCCCGCAGGGCGCCCATCCGCGTCGGGGTGGTCGGCACCGGAGGCCGGGGTACGGGGGCCTGCGCCAACGCACTGACGGCCGACCCGGAGGTAGAAATCGTCGCCATGGCCGAGATCGCCCGCGACCGCGTCGACCAGAGTCTCGCATCGCTGAAGGAGGCGGAGGAGCTGCAGGAGAAGTCGATCCAGGATCGCATCAAAGTCACCGAAGAGACGATCTTCATCGGCCCGGACGCCTTCAGGGAGGTGATGTCGATGGAGCTCGACTACGTCATGCTCACGACGCCGCCGGGATTCCGTCCCCTGCACTACGAGGAGGCCGTCAACCGCGGTCTCAACGTCTTTGCTGAGAAGCCGGTCGCCACCGATCCGGCCGGCTGCCGCGCGATCCGGAAGAGTGCCGAGAAGGCCAAAGAGAAGGGACTCAGCGTCGTGGTCGGCCTCCAGGGGCGGCACGATCTGGCCACTAGGGACACTATGAAGCGCGTCCACGACGGCGCCCTCGGCGAGCTTCTCAGCGGCACGGTACACCGGATGGGTGGATGGCTCTGGCATCGGGGCGATGATCCGAGCTGGACGCCCATGGAATACCAAATGCGCAACTGGTACTACCACTGCTGGCTCAGCGGCGACCAGATCGTAGAGATGGTCATCCACCAGATCGACCGGATGAACTGGGCGCTCGATGCCGTTCCGGTGAGCGCCGTCGGACAGGGCGGCCGCATCCAGCGGACGGACCCGAAATGGGGCAACATCTGGGACAACATGACGGTCGACTATGAATATCCGGACGACCTGCACGTGCATCTGATGAACCGGCAATGGGAGTCCAGCGAGAACATCAATCGGAACCGCCTCATCGGCACGCTCGGCGAAACGGATACGCTCGACCTGATTCGCGGGCAGAACCGCTGGCAGTATCCCGAGGTGGACGACCTCCAGCACGTCGCGCTCGTCTACGAGCACATGGAGCTGATCTCGGCGATCCGAAACGGCCGGGCCCGCAACGACCTGCTGGACTTCGCCATCGACAGCACGCTGACGGCCATCATGGGCCGCGAGGCGGCCTATACCGGCCAGCGCATCACGTGGGAGGAGATCAGCACCTCGGAGCTGGACCTTTTTCCCGATTCCTACCAGCTCGGCCCGGCGCCAGAGCGTCCGGTTCCCGTGCCGGGTAAGCCGCGGCCGGTGTGATCGGTACGCGTAGGGCCCTGATGAGGGAGAGGTGCCGCGGGTGCCCGTGCCTGCGGACAAGGTTGGGCAAGCGCCGCCGGCTTTTCCGGAACGGAAACAGCTTTCCGTTCGGCCGGAAACGATTCACGTAACATTGTAGGG
>CAZXHQ010000046.1:1905-8525 GCA_964640145.1 uncultured Rhodothermales bacterium
TACCAGCACCCGCACCCAAACGAGCGCCCACACCCGTAGCCGTACGCCACACCCTTAGCCGTACCCCACACCCGTACCTGCTATCATGAAGGCAACTGCCTCGCTCCTGCTCGCTGCGACCTTCCTCCTCTGCAGCCGTCTGCCGGCGCACGCACAGGACCGGCCGAACATCATCGTCATCCTCGCCGACGACCTGGGGTACGGAGACCTCGGCGCGTACGGTCAGAACCGGTTCGCTACGCCGCGCCTCGACGCGATGGCCGACCAGGGGACGCGCTTCACCAGCTTCTATGCCGGCAGCACGGTCTGCGCCCCCTCCCGATGGTCGCTCCTGACGGGCATGCACATGGGCCACGCCTACGTGCGCGGTAACGCGGGCATCTCCCTGCGCGAGCGGGACGTCACCCTCCCGAAGGTGCTCGGGGAGTCCGGCTATGCCACGGGGATGTTCGGCAAGTGGGGTCTGGCCGAAGGCGATGCGGAAGGCTTGCCGCACCGGCAAGGCTTCGACGCCTTTCTGGGCTACCTCGCGCACGTGCACGCCCACTCGTATTACACAGACCATCTGTTTGCCATCCGAGACGGTGAAACGGTGCGGGTGGACGTCGACACGACGCAGTACACGCACGAGCTCTTCGTGGAGGAGGCTCTCGACTTCATCGATGAACACCACGATCGCCCCTTCTTCCTCTACCTCCCCTTCGCCCTCGTGCACGCCGAGCTGCTCGTCCCGCAGGAAGACCTTGAACCGTTTGTCGACGAGGACGGAAGAAGCCGCCTGCTGCCCGATGCGCCCTTCCCGTGCTGCGGCGTCATCGGGACCTATCGCGGGCAGGACACGCCGCACGCCGCGTTCGCGGCCATGATGACGCGGCTCGACACGGACGTCGGACGCATCCTCGACCGGCTCGAAGCGCTCGGCATCCACGACGACACGATCGTCCTCTTTACCAGCGACAACGGGGGCGGCGCCGACCCGGGATTCTTCGAAAGTAACGGTCCGCTGAGGGGCGTCAAGCGCGATCTGCATGACGGGGGCATCCGTGTGCCCATGGTTGCATGGGGACCCGGACGCATTCCGTCCGGCGAGGTCAGCGGGCACCCCTGGGCCATGTGGGATCTGCTTCCGACGCTGACCGAGTTGGCCGGCGTAGAGGCCCCTGAGAGCGACGGCCTCTCGATGGCCAACCTGCTCCTCGGCGTGGGGCCCGTCCCCACCCACCATGCCCTGTACTGGGAGTATGTCGATGGATGGGGACCGGACTATAGCCAGGCCGTGCGGCAGGGCGACTGGAAGCTCATTCGCACGTGGACGCCCGACCGGCAGTGGGTCGAGCTCTACGACCTCAGCCGTGACGTGGGAGAGTACCAAGACCTGTCGGACCGGTATCCCGACGTCGTGCGCCGCCTCGAACGCACCATCGACGCGGTGCGCGATGAGCCGGAAGTAGAGCGTTTCAGAAATCCCTACTGACCTCGTAGTTGCCGGCCGGAATTAGACATCATTTCGTAATTACGGTACCGTACTATGAGCATCCGCCGCAGCGCTACCCGGTCGATTGCTGTCCGCCGTCCATGGTCACCTACCTTACGGACGTACGTCGGCTGAACGTTGATACTGGAAGGTTGACCGCTCCTTCAGCACCGAGCACATCGATCAGGATCGAGAAACCTTCAACCTTCAACCCTCAACCCACCATGGCTCTCCGAACCATCTGCATCTTTTCGCTCTGCATCGTGCTCGGGCCGGTCTTTCGCCCTGCGACGGCGCAGACGACGAAGCAGCGGCCCAACATCGTTCTCATCATGGTCGACGACATGGGCTTCTCGGACATCGGCTCCTATGGCGGCGAGATCGATACCCCGAACCTCGACCGACTCGCGGACCAGGGCCTCCGCTTCACGCAATTCTACAACACGAGCAAGTGCTTCCCCAGCCGGGCCTCGTTGCTGACGGGACTCTATGCCCACCAGGTGGCAATGGGCGATCGACCGGGTACGATCCGCAACGGCGTAACCATCGCCGAGGTGCTGCGCGAGGCCGGCTACCGCACACTCATGACGGGGAAATGGCACGGCGTCGAGAATCCCTACGACCGCGGCTTCGATCGGTATTTCGGTCTCGTCGACGGGGCGGTAAACCACTTCAATCCGGGCCTGCAGCGCCCCGGCGAACCGCCGCCTGCCAGTAAGGCGCCGGGTCATCGGAGAAAATGGGCGATCGACGAACAGGTGTATCTACCGTTTACGCCGTCCGATCCGAATTTCTACTCCACGGATGCGTATACCGACCGTGCCATCTCCTTCCTGGAGGATTATCAGGATGAGGCGCGGCCCTTCTTCCTGTATCTGGCCTATACGGCCCCCCACGACCCCATTCAGGCCTGGCCGGAGGACGTCGAGAAGTATCGCGGCACGTACATGGCTGGATGGGACGAGCTGCGGCGCCGCCGATACGAGCGGCAGGTCGAGTCGGGCTTGATCGACTCCCCCTGGGAGCTGTCCGAGCGCAGCACGATTCGCGACCACCAGAAGCAGACGTCGAAATACACGAGCCGGTATTGGGACGACGAGGGCCGGATCCTTCCCTGGGACGAGGTCGAGGGCAAGGAGGATTGGGATCTCAAAATGGCCGTCTACGCCGCGATGGTGGATCGGCTCGACCGGCAGATCGGCCGGCTATTGTCGTCGATCCGCGCAATGGGCAAGGAAGACGACACGCTGGTGCTCTTTCTCTCCGATAACGGCGGCTCGGCCGAGATGGTGCACAACCAGCAGAACCGGAACCATCCCCCCGTGGACCCGCCGGGGCCGATGAACGCCTGGCACAGCGTCGACGCTCCCTGGGCGAACCTGAGCAACACGCCGTTCCGGTACTATAAGAACTGGAGTCACGAGGGCGGTATCGCCACGCCGCTCATCGCGTACTGGCCGGCCACGATCAGCCCCGGCGGCATCACCCGCGAGGTGTCTCATCTTATAGACATCATGGCGACGGTCGTAGACGTGGCCGATGCCGACTATCCGGCGACGTACCGCGGCGAATCCATCCACCCGCTGGAAGGAAAGAGCCTGCTCCCGGTGCTGGAAGGCCGGGAACGTACCGGCCACGAGGCCCTGTATTTCGAATGGAACGACGGAAAGGCCGTGCGGCAACAACGGTGGAAACTCGTCGATGCGCCCGGGGAGGGCACCGACTGGGAGCTCTACGACATGGCGGCCGATCGCACCGAGACGAGCGACCTGTCCGGTACGCATCCTGAGAAGGTGGCGGAGCTGGCCGAGCTGTACGGCGCATGGGCGCGGCGGGTCGGCGTGGGCGCCGCGCCGCAAGGTCAGGAAGCGGCGGAGGGGCCGGCGGCGGCGATCCGCCTGATCGTCCGAGGTGACGACTTCGGCAACTCCCACGCCGCCAACTCCGTCATGGCGACAGCCTTCGAAGCGGAGGCGATCAGCTCGGCCAGCCTGCTCGTGCCGGCCCCGTGGTTCGCGGAAACGGCCTCCATCGTCCGTGCCCACCCGGACTGGAGCGCAGGCATCCATCTCACGATCACCGCCGAGTGGAATACGCTCCGCTGGGGGCCTGTCGCATCGGAGGAGTCCGTCCCCAGCCTCGTAGCGCCGGACGGTTTTTTCTACAACCGGGGGTACCGCTTCGACGAGCCGGATCCGTCGTGCTCCAATTGCGCGCGCGGTCCGGCCGAGCCCGAGGAGGTCGAGCGCGAGGTGCGCGCGCAGATCGAAGCCGCACGCCTCCAGGGCCTGCGCATCGACTACATCGACTGCCACATGGGCGAGACCTGCCGGCCGGACCTGTATCCGATCATGCAGGCGCTCTCCGAGGAATACTGCATTCCGATCGCCAGCGGCGGATTCCTGGGCGAGCGGCGGACCGGGCTGGCCGATCGCTTTTCGAAGGCAGACTATGCCTCCTACCGCCACGGCGTGCTCGACATGATCGAAGGACTCGAGCCGGGCCTCTGGATGTACGTGACACATCCCTCCGCCTACACGCCCGAGCTTCGCGCGATGAACGGCGACCGGCTGGCCAGGGTGCGCGTGAACGATCTCAATGTGTGGAGGGACCCCGCCGTGAAGGACGCCCTGAAGAAGCGCGGCGTCGAGCTGGTCGGCGTCCGCGAGCTGTGGGATTACGAGGCCTGCCGATTGAAGGAATGACACCGCCATGATCGACTACCGCGAGCCCGGTCTCCCTCATCTAACGTGCCACCCATGAACGTCCGCCTGCTCCTCGCCGTCCTGGTCGTGCTTTCCGCCTGCAGCGCGGCGGAAGAATCCGAGCGGCCTCCCAACATCGTCCTCATCGTGGCCGACGACCTCGGGTACGGGGACGTGGGCGCCTACGGCCAGGAGCACATACGCACGCCGAATCTCGACCGAATGGCCTCTCAAGGGCTCCGCTTCACGCAGTTCTATTCGGGAAGCACCGTGTGCGCGCCTTCGCGCGCGGTGCTTATGACGGGTCTCCATACGGGCCATGCCTACGTGCGCGGTAACGCGAACAGTGGGGCCGGCGTGCCGCTCCGTCCCGAAGACGTCACGCTCGCCGAGCTCCTCCGGGAAGCCGGCTACGTTACCGGCATGTTCGGGAAGTGGGGCCTCGGCGTCGAAGGGACCACCGGCGTGCCGTCGGAGCAGGGATTCGATGCCTTCGTAGGGTATCTCGACCAGGTCCACGCGCACTACTACTACGTCGACCACCTGTGGACGATTGAAGAAGGGGCGATGAAACGCCTGCCGGTCGATTCGACGCGGTACTCACAGGACGTCATCGCCGAGGCGGCCCTCGACTTCATCGATGCAAACCGCGGCCGTCCCTTCTTCCTCTACGCGCCCTTCACCATCCCGCACGCCGAGCTCGCCGTGCCGGACAGCTCGCTCGAGCTGTATCTCGACGAAGACGGCAACAGCATCTTTCCGGAGGCGCCGTTCCCCGGCGGCCATTACGGGGCGCAGTCGATGCCGCACGCAGCCTACGCGGCGATGGTCTCGCATCTGGACCACGACGTCGGACGCATTCTCGATCGCCTGCAGCATCACGACCTGTCCGGGGATACGATCGTGCTCTTCACGAGCGACAACGGACCCCACGAAGCAGGCGGCTACGATCCGACGTTCTTCGACGGGAACGGCCCGCTTCGCGGCGTCAAGCGCGACCTGTACGACGGCGGCATCCGGGTCCCGACCATCGCCTGGGGCCCGGCCGCGGTCCCTGCCGGTGAGGTTACGGAACACGTGGGCTACTTCGCGGACGTGTTGGTGACGGCGGCCGATCTGGCCGGCGCTGCCGAACCGGAGGAGCATGACGGCGTGAGCCTTGCCCCGCTTCTGACCGGCCGCGCCGCCGAGCAAGCCGAGCACGAGTACCTTTACTGGGAGTTCTACGAACGCGGCTCCGCGCAAGCCGTCCGACAGGGAAACTGGAAAGCCGTGCGGCAGCCCATGTTCACCGGACCGATCGAGCTCTACGATCTCGCGGCCGACGTCGGCGAGACGACCGACGTGTCCGCCGAGCACCCGGGGGTCGTCCGCCAGGTCGAACAAATCATGGATCAGGCGCATATTCCCGATCCGCAGTGGACGATCCGCTAGCGACGTCCTAACTTGCACGCCGTCCCTTGCACAGCGAATCCATACGAATGCGCTTCGAACAAGTATCGATTTGCCGAGCTCTGCCGGGACGTCTTTTTCCGTTCTTGTGGATGTGGATGGCCCTGGCGCTCGGCGCACCCGCTCAGGCTCAGGACGTGCTCCGCAGCGTCCCTCTGCACGACTGGAGCGCGTTCGAGGCCCCCGGCGATAACTGGCATCTCGCGGGCGACGTGTACGCCGATCTCGACCGTCCCCGGCATCTCACGATGGAGACCGGGACCGGCGTTCTCGTCTGCACCCCCACCGACGACGACCGCCAGAACCTCTTCACGGCCTGGGAGCATGGGGATTTGACGCTGGAGCTCGACTTCATGATGCCCGCAAGCTCGAATTCGGGCGTCTATCTGCAGGGACGCTACGAGGTACAACTCTTCGACAGCTGGGGCGTCCGCGATCCCGGCTTTGGCGACGTCGGCGGAATCTACCAGCGGTGGGACGAGGGGCGTCAGGAAGGCCGTAAAGGCTTCGACGGCGTGCCGCCGCGCATCAACGCCGGACGGGCACCCGGGCTCTGGCAGCACCTTGAGATCGACTTCCGGGCCCCCCGCTTCGACGAGCGCGGCCGCAAGACGGACAACGCGCGGATGGAGCGAGTGGCTCTGAATGGGTACGTCGTACACGAGAACGTCGAGCTGACCGGACCTACGCGCGCGGCGGCGTTCGACGACGAAGCGCCGACGGGTCCGCTGATGATCCAGGGAGATCACGGTCCCGTCGCGCTGCGCACCATCCGCTACAAACGGTATGGGCGCGAAGCCGTCCGACTTCACGACGTGAGCTACCAGCTCTATGACGGCGACTTCGACGGGATGCCGAACCTGGACGATCGCGAGGCGCTCCGTGCCGGCGAGCTCGACGGCTTCAGGGACGACGTTGCAGGCGATCTGGAGACGTTCGCCGCTGCGTTTGACGGCACGCTCTCGGTGCCCACCTCCGGGACCTATCGA
>CAZXHQ010000046.1:8625-12677 GCA_964640145.1 uncultured Rhodothermales bacterium
TCAGCGTCGGAGCGCCGTCCGGCGTAAACTACACGGTCGACCTGAACCGAGGCGCGCTGCTTCGCGTCTGGCGCGGTCCGTTTCTCGACGCTACCCCGATGTGGCACGGGCGAGGGTTCCATCAGCTCGCACTCCCCCGCGCGAGCGTCGTCGCGGTCGACGAGGGCGTCTCCGTCGCCCTGCTCGGCGGCGACACGGAGGGATGGCCGGCCGAGCCCATCGTGCACTTCGACAGGTACGAGCTCGACCGCGACGGCCTGCCGACGTTTCACTACGAAGCGGGCGGCGCCGCATGGAGCGACCGGATCGAACCGGACGTGGGCGGGCGGGTCCTCCGCCGCGAGATCGCCGGAAGCGACGGACTTTACCATCGGGTTGCCGTCGCCGAGCTCATCGAGCGGATGCCTGATGGCGACTTTGCCGTCGACGGCCGCCGCTTTCTGATCCGATTCGACGGCGAGGCTCGACCCCTCCTTCGATCGTCACACGGCGAGGACGAGCTCATACTGCCCCTCGCCGATGACCCCGTCACCTACACGATTGTCTGGTAATGTCTCTTACTTCGCGCGTGGAACGTCCATTTCCGAGCCTGCGGCTGCGGTTCCTGCCCATAACGTACACGCCTCTACTCTTCGCCCTCGTTCTCCTGCTTGCGCGGGCCGCGGCCGCTCAGGACGCCCCGACGGAGGACGACTATTACCGCATCGAGACGCTCCCTATCCCGGAGGGCGTCGTCCTCGAAGTCGGCGGCATGGTCCAGATTCCGGATGGGCGTCTCGCCGTCGTGAGCCGCCGCGGCGATGTCTGGCTGATCCAGAACCCCACCATGGAGGGAGGCCGCCCCCCCTACTTCCGGCGTTTTGCACAGGGACTGCATGAGCCGCTCGGCCTGGCCTTCCGCGACGGCGACCTCTACGCGGCCCAGCGCGGCGAGCTGACGCGTCTTCGCGATCGCGACGGGGACGCGCAGGCCGACGTCTACGATGCCGTCTACAGCTGGCCGCTCGCAGGCAACTACCATGAGTATTCCTACGGTCCTGTCTTCCGTCAGAACGGCAACATGCTCGTCACCCTGAACCTGGCGTGGATCGGCCACGGCGCCAGCCTGGCGAAATGGCGAGGCTGGATGCTCGAGATCGCGCCCGACGGGGAGATGATCCCTGTCGCGACCGGACTCCGCTCGCCGGCCGGCTTCGGACAGACGCCCGATGGAGACGTCTTCTACGCCGAGAATCAGGGGGACTGGATTGGATCCGGCTACATCGCGCACGTCGAGCCGGGCGATTTCCTGGGCAACCCGCGAGGCCTCAAATGGACCGGCCAGCCGGGGGTCCCGCTCGAGCTTCGGAACCTGGCCTACGACGACGTCCCCGACACGGGCGAGCCGCTGTTCGAGGCCGTCGAGGCCGTGCCGGCCCTGAAACCGCCTGCCGTCTGGTTTCCTCACACCCTGATGGGGATCTCCACGTCCGACATCCTCGCCGATACGACGCGCGGCGCGTTCGGTCCCTACGAGGGACAGCTCCTGGTCGGCGACCAGGGCCACAGCAAGATCAACCGGGTGGCTCTCGAAAAAGTCAACGGCGTGTATCAGGGCGCCGTCTTCCCCTTCCGAGAAGGCTTCCAGTCAGGCGTCCTACGCCTCGCGTGGGGACTCGACGGCTCGCTCTTCGTCGGCCAGACGAACCGCGGATGGTCGTCGACCGGCCGTGATCCGTACGGTCTCCAGCGCGTCGTCTGGACCGGCGAGATGCCGTTCGAGATGAAGACGATTGCGGCGCGTCCCGATGGTTTCGAGCTGACGTTTACGAAGCCCGTCGATCCCGCCCGTGCCGCCGATCCGGCCTCCTATGCGGTCACCTCTTTTATCTACAAATACCACCACGTCTACGGCAGCCCGCCCATCCATCAACAGAGTCTGGCGGTGCGCGGCGTCTCCGTCTCGGACGACGGCCTGACGGCACGGCTTGCGGTTGATGGGCTTCGGAAAGGGTACGTGCACGAGATCAAGGCGCCGGGCCTGCGATCGGCGCAAGAGCGGCTTCCGCTCCTGCACGACGTGGCCTACTACACGCTCAATGAAATTCCTTCCGGCCCGGCCATGGATATCGCGTCCGTCGCCCCGGCGCCGGGGCGAGACGGCGGCGCGTCGCCGACACCTCGTACCGACGGGCCGAAGCGGCTCACCGAGATGCCGGCGTCGTGGTCGGACGGCGCCGACGTGGTGATCACCCTGGGCACGGAGCCGGGCCTTCGCTACGATATCGGCTCGTTCGACGTCCGCGCCGGCGCCCGCGTCCAGCTCGTCTTCAACAACGACGACGATATGCTCCACAACGTGGTGATCGTCGAGCCGCTGAGGGCCGACGAGGTCGCGCAGGAAGCGATCGACCTGGGCCTCGACGGCCACCGGATGGACTACGTGCCCGATACCGAGCAGGTCCTCTATCACACGGCGCTGCTCGAGCCCCACACCGCAGAGACCATCTACTTCGTCGCGCCGGAGCAGCCCGGCGACTATACGTTCGTGTGCACCTTCCCAGGACACGCGGCCACGATGCGCGGTACGATGCGTGTTGGGGAGCGCTGATGCCTCCGTACGCGCGTCGTCGTGCCGCAAGCATCCTGCGCGTCGATCACCAGCATCCGAGGAAACGTTAAGCCACGACATGAAGCCTTCCAATCTATCCCATAGCGCACGACGATCGATCGAACGGTGGACAGGGATCGTCTTCGCGGCCGTGCTGGCGGCCGGTATGGCGGCAGAAACGGCATCTGCCCAGTCAGACCCGCCTCCCAACATCATCCTCCTCTTCGCCGACGACATGGGCTACGGCGACCTCGCCAGCTACGGTCATCCGACGATTCGGACCCCGCAGCTCGATCGCATGGCGGACGAAGGCCTTCGCCTCACGTCGTTCTACGCCGCCGCGTCCGTCTGCACGCCGTCGCGAGCGGGCCTGCTCACGGGACGCTACCCCATCCGCCATCTGCCGCAGAACCTGGGACCGGGCTCGACGAACGGCCTGCCGCTCTCCGAGACCCTCATTGGCGAGCCTCTGCAGGAGACCGGATACCGGACCATGATGATCGGCAAGTGGCACCTCGGCCACGCCCAGGACGCGATGATGCCCGTCTCGCGAGGATTCGACCGCTATTACGGTCTCCTCTACAGCAACGACATGATCCGCCCGTGGGTGCAAACGGACGTTCCGCTCTACATCCACCGCGGCCTCGAACCCATCGAAAAGCCCCTGAATCAGGACACGCTCACCGTATCCTACACGAAAGAGGCCATCCGATTCATCCGCGACGCGAAGGCGGAGCCGTTCTTCCTGTATCTGGCATATGGGATGCCTCACGTACCCGTCTATCCCGGGCCGCACCGCGCGGGGCTCTCGCGTGCCGGCGCATACGGAGACGTGATCGAGACGATCGACTGGAGCGTCGGCGAGATTCTGAGAACGCTCGACGAGGAAGGGTTGGATGAGCGCACGCTGGTGATCTTCACCAGCGACAACGGTCCGTGGCAGAACATGCCCGATCGCATGTTCTCCACCGAGATGATGCCGCATCACGAGCCCGTCGAGCCCTGGCACGCCGGCTCGGCCGGGCATCTAAGCGGATACAAGGCGACGACCTTCGAGGGCGGCTTCCGCGTCCCCTTCATCGCGCGGTGGCCGGAACGCATCCCCGCCGGCAGCGTCTCGGCCGACCTGCTCACCGCGCTCGATCTTTTTCCGACCCTGCTCGAAGTCGCCGGAGCCGACCTGGCGCGCGCCGTCGAGCTCGACGGCGCCAGCGCCCTGCCGTTCCTACAGGGAAAGGCCGCCTCGCCGCGAACGACGTTCTATTACTACCTCGGCGACCGAATCGAGGCGGTGCGCGAGGGCCCGTGGAAGCTTCGCGTCCCGTCCGAGAATGGTGAGCCGGCACTCTATCACCTCGATGAGGATCCGGAAGAGCTGTACGACCGGTCCGATCGGCATCCCGACCTCGTCGCGAGGCTGCGAGCGTCCATGGAATCGTTCGACCAGGCGGCTCGGCCGTAG
>CAZXHQ010000047.1:0-5381 GCA_964640145.1 uncultured Rhodothermales bacterium
ATGTGGCCAGCCACCGAAGTAGTTACCCGGCGCACGTGGTCAGCCGGCAGAAGCGACTTTGTACCCGGAGATAGCATCACGTGAATGGCTGAGCACCGTGGATTCAAGCGTAATGTCGGGCTCTTCATGGCCGTGATGATCGGCATCGGGGCCATGATGGGTCCCGGCGTTTTTGCATTGCCCAGTGAAGTTGCAAAAACAGCCGGGCCGCTCGGCATCATTGCCTATCTCGCCATGGGCGGGCTAACCATTTTTACGGCGCTCAGCTATTCGGAGCTCGGCGCCGCCATACCCATCGCCGGCGGCGGATACTCCTTTACCAGCCGCACGCTCCCACACCCCGTGGCCTTCCTCGCCGGCTGGTTCTTCTGGATCGGAAATACGCTGGCCTGCTCGCTCTATGCCGTCATCTTCGCTCTCACGATTAAGAACTATTTCCTGCCGGAGCTCGGCCTAGCCGTGATCGTGCTTGCGACGACCGTCGTGTTCGCGGCGACGAACCTTCGGGGTCAGGCGGAAGCGCTGCGAGTCATCACGGTGATGAACATCGTGGAGCTCGTCGTGCTTATCGGCGTAGGAATACTCGGCGCGTTCCAGGTCGAACCGGCGAACCTGGAGCCGTTAGCCCCCATGGGACTCAGTCCCCTCTTGCCGGCCATGGGACTCATTTACATCTCCTACGTCGGCTTCGACCTGATCACGGTCGCAGCCGAGGAGATCATCGATCCGGCGCGAACGATCCCCCGCGCCATTCTCATTACGCTCGGCCTCGGAATTGCCATCTACGTTCTGCTGCTGTACGTGATGATGGGCGTGGTCCACTACACGTCACTCGCCGAGACGAGCACGCCGTTCATTTTCATTGCCGATCATCTCTTCGGAGTATGGGGCCGATGGGCCGGTATCATCGCCACCATCATGGCCAGCCTCTCGGCACTCAGTGTAACGTTGGGAGCAAGCTCCCGCGTACTGTTTGCCCTGGGACGCGACGGCCACTTTCCCGAGATGTTCGGGCGGTTGCATCCGAAGTACAGGACGCCGCACATCGCCCTCTACGTCTGCGCCGGCCTGGTGGCAGTACTTGGGGCGTCGGGCGTCGTGCGCATCCTGGCCGCCGCCAGCAGCTTCGGCTATCTGATTGCCATAGGCATCGTCAACTACGCCGTCATCGCCCTCCACGAACGAATGCCGAATCTGCGGCGTCCTTTCAGGATAGCGTTCTATCCGACGATTCCCATTCTCGGTGTCGTCGCGTGCTGGGCCTTCGTGCCCCTGCTGGGATCGAACAGCCTGTTGCTCGGCGGCGGGTTGACGCTCGTCGGCGGCATCCTATACCTGGTACGATCGGAAAATCGCGCCGCGCTGCGCGGCTTTCCGAACGTCTTGAAACGAATAACTCTTCGAATCCAAGCATACCGGAGGCCAAACATGCAAGTCGTGATTGTCGGCGGTGGCACCCAGGGCAGCAACATCGCCGACCGCCTGCTGAAACAAGACGAGTTCCGCATGATCTTTCGCTCGTCCGAGTACCAGATTACGTTTATCGAGCAGGAGGAGACGCGATGCGAGGAGCTCGAACGCCGCTACAACGTGCCCATCTTCCACGGAGATGGAACGAAGCAGGACGTCCTGAAGCAGGTCGAGCCCCGCAAGATGAATGTAGCTATCGCCGCTACCGACCATGATGAGCGCAATGCGATCGTGGCGCTTCAGGCCAGGCGGCTGGGCATCGAACGGGTGATCGCCATCGTGCGGGATCCTGAATACGTCGAACTCCTGGAGGACAGCGGTGTGGAGTGCATCAGCGCTCCGTACGCCACGGCGGCCATGGTGGAGAATTATCTGGACAGGCCCGGAGTAGCAGAACTCTTCGAGCTTGAAACCGGCATCGCCAGCCTGATCGACATAGTGGTACCTGAGAACGGCACCATAGTCGACCGCCAAATTCGAGTCATCGACATTCCCGAAGAGTGCGTAGTAGCAGCCGTGATCCGAGGCGATGAGTTCGTCGTGCCCCGAGGCGATACGGAGATTCGTGAAGGCGACCGCGTCGTGTTCGTTGGTCCAAGCGCCGCGATACGGACCGCTCGCGATATCTTTTTAGAGGAACGGACCACAACGTAAGGGCTCGGTCGCGCCTTCGCATCAGCCAGTCGTACGATTCGTGATACGCCGATAGACGCCGCCTGTCGTCCAGCGACGCTCCGCTGAGGCCTTACCAGCGAAAGAGGCGCGGGAAGATGAAGCTACGAGTCAGCGCCGTTCGTCGGAGTCCAACAGAAACGCCGCGATATCGGCCACGTCCTGTGCATCCAGGCCGAGCGTCTGCGGATCGGGCATAAGACCGACGTCGAGCGCCTGCCTGGAATCGATGTCCGCCTTTTCGACGGCGCGGCGCCGACCGGTCGCGTCTCGAAGCTCGACGACGTCGCCCTCCGACATGAGCTGCCCGATGAGCACCTGTCCGTCCTTCATTCGGAGAATCGATGCTTCATAGCCGAACGCGATGGCCGCGTCGGGATGCACGATCGCATCCGCGAGGGCGGCCCGGTCGAGCTTCTCGCGAATCGACGTCAGGTCGGGCCCGACCTCGCCGCCGCCACCGGCCGCCCGGTGACAGCTCGCGCAGGAGCGCAAGAACAGGCCCCGGCCCCGTTCGGGATCGGAATTCAGCGCGACGATCTCGCCGACATCGTACCGGAGGTGGCCGCCCGGATGCAGAAAGAAGCGGGACGCGAGTGCGCGTACCGCAACGTCCGGATTGCTGAAGAGCTCCGCACCGACCACCTGCCGCACCTGGTAGGGCAGCCGGTCCCGGCCGGCGAGCTCGATGAGGGTGCGGCCGCCCTGCGGATCCCGCGCGAGCTCCTGCGCGGCCTCCAGCCGCCGATCGATGCGGGCGTCCGCATCGAGCACCACCGCTCGTCGCGCCAGCAGCCTATCGAGCGGCCCTTCGTCGAGATCCGGCACGACCCGGGCCCACCCTTCCACGGGATGCTCGTACCAGTCGTTCATCTTTCGGTACTGCAACCACCAGGACGCCCGCTCGGCGACATCCGGCAGCGCGCTGCGGGTCAGGTCGGCCATTGCCTGCGCCGCGCGCGGGTGGTCGATGAAGCCCAGGGCCGCGAGCGCCCGCCGGCGCTCCGGAGGCGGTACGTCGGGTGAGCTTGCCCGTTGTGTAAAAGCGTCTACGGCGGAGACGGGATGCAGCCGCCAGGCGAGCCCGGCGACGCGGCGGTCCCACTTCTCCGGATCCGAACCGAACGCCTCGGAGAGCATGTCGAATACCGGTTCCTCCTTGCCGTCACTGGCGATGCCGTACGCCTCGAGGTACCATCGGTCCGAGCCGTCGTATCCTTCAGCCAGGGCAAGAAGCAGGTCGGAGGAGCGTCTGAACGGGACGTCGCGCAGCGCAATCGCCACTTCACGGCGGACGGCCGGCGAGGCATCCCGCGTCAGCGGCGCAGCTATTTCGAGCATCTCCTCCTGCGTGCTCACCCGCCGCAGCGCTCGAAACGCAGCGATGCGGAGCTGGGGATCCGGGTCGTCGAGCCGTTCGCGCACGATGGCCTCACCGGCCGGACCCGATTGCGCGAGCAGCCAGACGGCCCGGGCACGGTGGTACGGGTTCGAATCCTCCAACACGTCCGCTACCTCATCGATGGCCATCTCCCCCCTTGCCAAGAGGCTTTCGAATCCCAGGGCGCGCACGTTTACGGCGGGGCTGAGCAGGGCGTCGACCTGGCCGCCCCACGTATCGAGATCGAGTTCGGGCATCTCTAGCCTCCGGTCTTTCGGTGTAATTCGGTAGATGCGCCCGTATCCGCGCCGGTCGTGCATCTGATGGCCACCCACGACCGGGTCGTACCAGTCCGCAATGTAGATGGCCCCGTCGGGACCCACGGCCACGTCGCTCGGCCGAAACCATTTGGCCGTGTCTCGCGGCATCTCGTTCCACACATAGTTCTCGGTCGGTTCATCCACCGGCGTGACGAGATCGACGCGCTTCAACCTGAATCCTGCCCCGTGCGGCTCGGGCCAGTAGGCATAGATGACGTTGCGCCCTGCATCGGCGCTGAGCAGCATCCCTCGATACTTCGCTCCCAGGGCATCGCCCTCATACACGACGATGCCGGATGGCGCGCCGGCGCCGGTATGGTCCCCGGCCGGAACCACGCCCGGATCGTCCTGATGCCAGTGGGCGGTGAACACGTCCTGCCCCGGACGCCGATCGGCCTGCCAGCGGCGGCTTCCATCCGCGCTGAAATACCCGTGATTGCCGCCTTCCATCACCCAGGTCGTACGGCACGCCATTACTTCGTCGTCGTTGTCGTTCTGCCAGAGATTCCCGTACGAATCGACCGCCAGCTCGTAAGCATTCCGGAAGTTGTGAGCGAGCACCTCCAGTCCGGTGCCGTCCGGACGCATCCGCAGGGCCAGCCCGCCGACCCATACGCGTCCGTCGTCGCTGACCAGGCCCGGCTCGTTTTCCGTGTTGTACGGCGTCCCGCCGGTATACATGCTTCCTGAGCGGAGCGTCCAGCCCTCGCCGTCCGTGACGACGTGCGGGCCGGCATTGCCGGTATTGAAATACCAGAGGCCGTCCGGTCCGGCCGTCAATGAATGCAGCCCATGGTCGTGATCGTACCCGCCGAATCCTGTCAGCAAGGTATCTCGGGCATCCGGCCGGTCGTCGCCGTTTGCGTCGGTGTAGGCGAACATGGACGGCGAGCTCGATACGACGACGCGGCGGCCGATCGTCGCGATTCCTAGCGGTGATCGGAGGTCGGCGTCCTGAATAAACGTGACGGACGTGTCGGCCCTCCCGTCGGCGTCCGTATCCTCCAGGATGACGACGCGATCACCCGGCTGATGGCGTCGGTGACTGTCCCGGTTATTGAAGTCGCGGTAGTTCACTCCTTCGGTAACCCAAACCCGCCCGCGCGCGTCAACGTCGATATTCGTCGGGTTGAAAAAGAGAGGCGATTCGGCCCAGAGTGAAATCTCGAGGTCTGAGGGGAGGATGAAGGTCTCGCCGGATGCCACGGCGGCGAGGCCGAACGAAAGGTCGGGCGTCCCCCCTTCCTCCGACGTCCCATCGACGCCGGGATATATCGCGGCGCCGCAGATCAACATCAGATAGACCAGCATTCGCGGCATTGCGTCCATCTCCCGTGCCGACTGTCATTTCGGGGATTCGTCCATTTCATGGTACGCTGCGTCTGCGGCCTTTGCCAGTATGTGGTTCGGACAGCTTCTCTACCCCGAAAACAGCCGGCATCCGCAAGAACGCCGACGATCTCCAACCGGGTGGCGGCACGAGGCCGCCTGCCCGGATGGAAGCAGCGAAGCGCTGAGGACATCCTTGCCCTACTTCG
>CAZXHQ010000047.1:5481-12637 GCA_964640145.1 uncultured Rhodothermales bacterium
ATTCATGTCGAAGATCGGCGGTGGGTATGGTGACCGGTCCGCCGTCATCACGAACGGTCCTGTATCCATCATCACGAAGCATCCCGTATATTGACTCTCGAAGCCAGCGTCGATGATGCCGTTCGTCGTTCCATGCCTACTCTCTCCCCGTCCGCCGAACGCGCGCTCAAGCAGCTCGAGCAGCACGAAGCGATACATGCGGCCGATTTCGTCAACGAGCTGATTCGGATTCATCCGGAGTACGCATCGGGTCGCGTGACAAAACTCGAGCTGTCGCCGGACGAGCACCTGCCCGTTCGACCGGCCCGGCAGTGGCTGGACGATCTTCAGTCGGTGTTGAATCCCGACGCGGTCGACCAGCTGCACGGTCGTCTCGTCATCGCAGGGCTTGCCGTGCTCGAGCCGGCCGTGGGTATGCTGCTGGCCCGCCACGGCGTGCTCCAGGCGCTGCAGTCGGAAATCAAGGAACCGCTGGAGGAGGTATTTGAACCCGAAGCGCTGCGAACGTGGCATTCATACCTGCCGAAGGCGGCCACGAGTCCTGATCGGTCCAGGAGCGGGGCTTCCGCTTTCCCCGACATCGAAGCGAAGACGATCGACGACCGCGAGGAAACGCCGGCATCAGAGACCGTCCGGAGGACGGAAACAACGGAGGACCAGCAAGAGACCGCCCGGAGGGCCGACGAACAGCCTCCGCCGGACGAGGTCGTTCCGACGCACCTCGATAACCCAGCCTTCGTCGATCAGCTCGGACGACGCCCCTTCGCGAAAGTGGTCGCCACACGTATCCAGGAAGTGCGCCGACACGGCTCGTTCATGGTGCACCTGCACGGCCGGTGGGGCGCCGGAAAGACGTCCGTGCTCAACTTCCTGCGCGACGAGCTGACGTCCGGCAGGCAGGGTGACCGGTGGATCGTCGTCGATTTCAACGCCTGGCGGAATCAGCGCCTCAGCCCGCCGTGGTGGTCGCTGATCCACGCCATTCAGGATCAGGCTGCGGAGCAGCTCGGCGACGACGATGCGCTGCAGGCTTTGAAGCTGCGAGGGCTCTGGTTCTGGTGGAAGCTGCGGGCCGACTGGCTCCCCGGCGTCGTGGCAGCCGCATTCATTCTAGCCGCCATCGGGATCTTCTCGCTCGACGTCGAAAGCGGTCCGAAAGTGATCATGGGGTTGCTCACCGCCGCGGCGGCGCTCTACACAGCCAGCCGCACGCTCGTTTTCGGGTCCTCGCAGGCCGCTAAAAAGTACCTCGAACTCAGCAGTGATCCGATGGAGCCGATGGTCGGACTCTTCGCACGACTCATCGCAAGAATCGATCGTCCGGTCGCAATCTTCATCGACGACCTCGACCGCTGCTCCGCATCGTATGTGGTCGAGCTCCTTGAAGGCATCCAGACGCTGTTTCGCGAAGCTCCGGCCACATACGTCGTCGCGGCGGACCGAAATTGGATCCGGGCCAGCTTCGAGCAGGTGTACGGTCCGTTCTCCGACACGATACACGAGCCCGGAAGGCCCCTCGGGTATCTGTTTCTGGAAAAAGTCTTTCAATTTTCGGCAACGTTGCCCCTACTTTCACCGACGACGCAGACCAGATACTGGCACGAACTGCTACAGCGTGCGGAATCGGGCGACCACCGCGACCTCGAAAAGCAACTGGAAGAAGCCGAAAGAGAAGCGGAGTCGCTGCTCGGCGAGGCCCGAACGGGTGACGCAATGCAGGCGGTCATCGACGAGCATCAGGATGATGCGGTCCTCGAGCAGGGTCTCCGCGCTGCAGCGGCAAAGCGGGTGACCTCCAGCGCCGCGCAGTCGGAGACGGAGCACATGCTCAAGCCCTTCGCTCATCTGCTCGAGCCAAATCCGCGAGCGATGAAACGACTCGTGAACGCGTTCGGATTGCATCAGGCCGTCAATTTTCTAGAGGGCCGCAAAACGGCCGTAGAGCCGCTTGCCCTGTGGTCCATCATCGAACTCCGGTGGCCCATTCTCGCCGACTACCTTGCCGCCGACCCGGCGCGCATTCGTGTCGCGATCGACGGGGCCGCGTCCGCAGACGGCGAGGCCACGGAAGAGGTCCGGCGACTGCTCGCCGATCCAAACGTCCGGTCCGTCGTTCGCGGCATTCGTCCGGACGGTGAGTTCACGCTCGACGAGTCGGCGCTTCGCCGCACGATCGGCCTGGCCAAGAACAACCAGGATGGCGGGCTGAGGTAGTCGGCACGCTTCCCCCGGCACGCGGGGACGACGCGCGAGATGGG
Source organism: uncultured Rhodothermales bacterium (assembly GCA_964640145.1). Taxonomy (GTDB): domain Bacteria; phylum Bacteroidota; class Rhodothermia; order Rhodothermales; family VXPQ01; genus CAZXHQ01. The sequence goes on from CAZXHQ010000047.1 coordinate 7,740, forward strand.
CTGATGGGAGCGCATCCATCATGTCGTAAGGCTCATCGGAAAGGCCCTAATGCAGGAAAAGTCCGGGGCCTGTTTAAAGGCTCGGGCTTTACTGATCCTGCGATGCGCGTCATATGGGCGGCATTAACACGCACCGCATAGAGTATCGCCGCCGCGTACCAATTCTTAAGGAACGTGGTTATAAAGCCGCGAAATTCAGATCCGCTTTCACCGGATGCCCTGCTAAGCCAAACCTCCAAAGTGTGATGCGTCGAAGCCATCATACCTCCGGCTGTATCTCGCCGTACCATATGACATACCGGGCGGCACGGAAGGGGATCAATCAGGCACCGCCGTCATGCTGTTGCACGCGGATCGTCCGTTAAAACAACTCAGCGACCTCGACATCCGGAAGGCCATTGCCCATCATCGTCGGGCGATCGCAGCCCTGGATAACAGGCACACCTTCGAAGGGATCAGTCGCAGGTCGGCAGAGAAGATCATCCTCCGCTTCGAGAGCGAGCTGCGCGCACTCCACGACGAACTGGGCCGTCGGCATCTGGAACCTCGCCCCCGAAGGGAGGTCTGACGCGCCGCCGCCTTCATACATCATTCCGCCGCGTGCCATTCCCGGAGATGATTCCGCTGCAGCACGGTAAGCGCATCTGGATGGTAGAATCGGTCGTAGAACGCGACGTCGACGTGATTCGACTGAAAGCCGAGCAAGGTGCGCAGCGGCATCTGGTAAGCGGGAAAACGGCCGTACCGCCGATACACGTACGAGCAATAAGCCACCGTCGCTTCGACGGCGGCTTCGCTCACGGGCGGAGCGGCCGCACTGATGCGTTCCGGTTCCGACCATGCGCTGTTGGACGCCCCGTCTCGAAAGATGCCCTGCCTTCCCCATTTCACGTCTACCACTTCGCGTACCGCCTCTGCCATGGACGAGTAGTACGGGGGACAGAGCGGCTTCAGCAGCGTCTCCCCCTCCACCTCCAGTCCGACTACCAAGGGCACGGGCAGGTCACGCTTCAGCAGCCTGGCTACGAACCGAGCGAGCCGGCTCATGCCCAGGAAACGCGTCGCCATCATATCGGTCATGCGAAAGCCCAACGCTTCGAACCATCCGTAGTAGTGAGCGGCCCAGTGAGGAAATCCACCGAGGCCCATCGCCTGCGTCATCAACGCAAGGTTCTGGATCATCATGCCCGCCTCTGCGGTGACGAATTCCGTAACCAGCGTCTCTAACTGCTGAATGGTAATTACGCGCTCCTCGCGAGGATCATCGATGAGATGGCCTCCACGGCTCTGCGCAAACTGCTTCACGCCGGCAGCTCGAAATCCCGCGCGTTCGTCGAGTGCGAACAGTCCGTTGTGCTCGTTGAAGATCTCCAGCAGCGCATTGACGTACATCACCGTGAAGTCTGCGACAGGCAGGAAATAGGTTGCGGCGGGGTCGTAGAGCGACCACCGATTGCAGTTGATGTTGAAGAACGGCTCCAACGGAGGATGGGAACGTCCGTCAGATATCTTCACGCGACTTCGGCGATACAGCTCGACGTATCGCTCTTCCTCGGCAAGCCCGACTAATTCCGGGATCACTTCGGGCGGAAAATCCTGAGGCCGCCTGACGTAGTAAGCGGCCTCAGCATTCATGACGATCAACGAGCACGTCTGTATGGCATCGCCGCTCGGGATCGTCCGTCCGACCAGGCCAGCAAGGATCGTTCCCCCCTGGCCGCGATCGAAGACGAGGTCGCCCAGCGCGTATCCGGTGATGCCGCATGCGGCGTATGCCAGCCGCGCTTCCTCGTCTTCGGTAAGCGGAAGCCCGGGGTGACGACTCTCGTAGGCCATCGGCCCGGACTCCATCTTCATGCCCACGCCGAAGCGACGTGAGCGGCGCCCTCTGAGAAGTTCGAGGAAGGAATGGGACGGAGAGGGCTTGTCGTATTCGCCGTTCGGGGTCATTCGAACACGGAGTCAGCAGATCCATCCCTTCTCCAACGTCCCTCGTCAGTCCGCCAGCTCCCGCCGAGCATCGTCGCCGTACGACTCTAGTTCGACGGTCCAGGACTGCGCCATTTCGCTGCCGGTGTCTTCACCGCCGCCGTCGTCGGCGCGCCGGAGGTACTTCACGAGATGGCCCGGGACGTCTTCCTGGATCCACCATTCGAGAGTGGCCCCCGCCGTTCCATATCGCACGTGGCGGGCCTCAAAGGATCCGGCCGGTACCTCCACCATGCCTCGGCCGACCGTGGCGCCCTCGAGGCTTTGCTCGGTGAGATGCAGGGGCTCTGCATAACTGTAGGTGCCCCTCTCCACGGGCAGCTCCTTCGGATCTTCTCCAGGAAATTGTGCCCGCATTCGGACGAGCTCGCTGCGATCGTCCGTAAAGAGGCCTTCCAATACGACAGCTTCATCGTCCTCCGTATTGACATATTTGACGCGCCACCACTCCTCCCCGGTATCCTCGGAACCGAGGAAGGCGCGCTCAATGACGGCGCCGGTCGGCTCGGATCCTTCCAGCATTCTCCACCGCGTCCATTCACCAGGCTGATACGCATCTTCGACGACGGCATACGATCCGGAGGACAGGCCGACGTTGAGCAGGTAGTTAACGTAGAGGCTGGTCCATCGTGCAGACCAGTTGTCCGGAAACTGCGCCATGACCAGCGCCGACGCCATTTCACCGACGCGCTGGCCGACGGCATCTCCGACACCCTCGCCGGTACGCGCGGCGGCTCGATCGATTGCGGAATCCAGTGCCGTATTCGCGGCGCCGCACCCGGTAACAAAAACTGCCAGTGCTGTGACAGCGATGGGAATAAATCTCATGACCTGCGGACTGCATAGATGTCAAGGCTACGATTATTACAAGATCGTCGTATCGACCCTGCCAAGCAAATCGGGCACCAAGGTAGTCGGTTGAAGGTTGAAGGTTGAAGGTTGAACGTTTCTCGTTCCTGATCGACATGCCCGATTCGAAAGGCTTCAACCGTCAACCTTCAACTTTCAACGGTTATCCTTCCCTCCTCGGCAGGGCAACGTCGTCGCGGATGGAGTCGGGTCTGCGCTGTTCGAGGGCGCTATCGGCAAAGCTCATCGCGCCGCCAGGGAATGGTTCTTCGAGGCTGGCAAAGATAAGCGCTGCCCGCGCGATTCCTTACGGTTCATCCGCGACCTTTTTGCCGCTCTTCTTCAAGCGACGGCGCAGGAAAGGTCTGCTCATCGGCCGGCGAGTGCCCCTACTTCCTCCACCAAGGTTTCCAGTCCGCCCGCAACCTCGTCCGACGTGAAGGTGCAGTGACCGTACCGTTCGACGGGCACGAGCGTGTACGTCGATGCCCTGGAGGCCAGATCCTCGAGGTACAGGGTTTCCTGCCAGAAAGGGACGAGCGGATCACGCGTATTGTGGAGCGCGACCACGGGCGTGCGGAGGTGGCCTTTCGACTCATAGCGACTCTCCAGCTGAGCCGTGACGTGTCGGTCGGCCTCGTAGCGTACGATGCCGCCGTTGATTGCCTGGCGCAGCGCGTCGTTCGGCAGCAAGTCTCCGTAGAGGCGCGTCGTATTGTCGAAGAATCGACCGCCGAGCTTTGCGAGCGCATCGTTGGTCGCAAAGACGTTGTAGCTGACGGCACGAATGACCAGCTCGACGCCTTCAGCGGCCGTGGCGAAAAGCGTACTGCTATGCGATATGGCTGACGTGAGCTGGATCGCGCCCAGGAGCTGCTCCGTCGTGCCGGGGTTATTCTGCAGAGCCGTCAGCACGGCTTGCGCCAGGACGTCCACTCCCGTGAAACCGGGCGGGGCCGCGGCGATCAGGCCGTCGACGAGCGCCTGCGGGATGCCGTCCGGACCACCGGGCAACCCGGATCCGAAGCCCGGTATGATCTCGACGTCCCGGAAGAAGAAGTCAAACAGCACAAATACGTCGCCCAGATACTGTATCTCCTGCAGATAGCTGCCGTGCGGCCCGCACGAAGCGAGCGCTCCGTCAAACAGATGCACGCCTTTCTCTATCTCAAGCATGGAGAGCAGCGTGCCGTTGGAGAAGCTAAGCAGCAGAACGCGCGTCGGCCGACCATGGAGCTGCGTGTAGGTTGCGATCAGCTCGCGCAGATCCTTCCCTCCCTTCTCCGGTTCGACGAGCCCGTTGGTGTAGAAACTGGTGGCGGCATACGCGAATCCGCGGTCCGTTATGAAATCCTCCACTTCGACGCCGCCCTCCACTTCTCGGATATGCAGCGGCAGCTGCGGAAAGACGAAGCCGTGCGCATAGACGACCAGCGTTCCGGTAGGATTGCCGTCTGCCGGCGTGCATATCTCATAGAGGCCGCCGCTGGACTGAACGCCGGAGGTGCACCCTGTCGCAGATATTGCGGCCCTTGCCGAAAGGTCAGGCGCCTCTGCGGCGAAATCGACGTCACGATGCGTATCGACGCTGTCGCAACTGTTCAGAAGCATAATAAGGATCACGACGATGGCGGAACGGCTCACCGGGCGGAAGCGGACGGGAAGAGGATGTCGTTTCAACATGACTGTTGCACCTGTCTGATTTTGATGACGTGGCTGAACGTCCCGCAACAACCTGGGCTGCCCGGAAGTCGTCCGGCTGCCCAGTTGCGAGGAGGGTAATCGACGCGGAGCGCGATGCAGCCGCACTCATATGTTAGCGTCGTTGCGAATCGACGCACGTAGTCTCGCGATCCCCCTGCGGTACTCCCGCAGGAGTATTCGACGATAGAATGCTTACCTCGCCCGCGTCAGAGGCGAGTCATCTTTCCTCGCCACGCTGCGTACGCATCGGACCCGCATGCTCCGGGGGCAGCCTGCTTTCGAAAGCGCGCACGTCTATTCCGGCCGTGCAGCCGTCGCATGCGCATAATTAATCGACGGTTACGTTGCGCGCTATC
>CAZXHQ010000048.1:0-7953 GCA_964640145.1 uncultured Rhodothermales bacterium
TGTCCGACGATCTTCTCCTTGCCCTCCTGCAGGCGCGCGAGCACCTCTTCGTCGGCCCCGGATTCCAGGGAACCGTTATGGTCATGCTGCGGAATGTCCGACATAATTCTCTCAGTGTGTGAGTGCGTACAGAACGAAGTTCACGCCCATCTGGAAGGCGATCGTCGACCCCTGCGCAAGGTTGCGCTCGGGCCATTCCCAGCCGTCGCCGACGTCCTGGTTATAGCACAGCAGCGCCATCATGCGGCCGTCGTCGTCGTAGAGGGCAAAGTACTGATCCTCATACCCGGCGAGACCCCCGAAGGCGCCGCCGCTCACCAGCGACGGCGCTGCCACGGGATCCACGTCGTAATAGACGTCCCAGATGAGGTGGTCGGAAGGAATCTCCGCGGGCTCTCGCTCCGGGAAGAGGCGCTTCAGCTGACCGTACAACTGGTCCCATTCGCGCCGCCCTCTGAAATCGTCAAACAGGATGAAGCCGCCCCGCTTGAGGTACTCACGCAGGTTCTCGACCTCGTCGTCGTTCATCTCCCAGTATCCCGGCTCGCACAGGTAGAGCACCGGGTACTGGAAGATTCGATCGTCGGAGAGGGTGAGCACCAGCGGCGGACCTTCCACATAAATCTGGGTCGTGCGCTCGAGGGCTTCGTAGAAGTTCAGCTCCGCCTTCGGATGGTCGTGGCTCCAGGGCGCGCCGCCGCGCGACCGCAGTCCCATCTCCCCGGAGTCGAACCGAATGCGCACGAACCGAAAACCATGATCGTCCTGGCCGCTCGCCAAGACGGGAGCGGCGATACCGAAGATCAGGCACAAGACGGTGAAGCGGTGCATCGGGTATCGGTCGGTGGTGCGGTTTCGTATCCGGCGGCTATTCGGGTCGTTCTACGAGTTCGAGCAGTAGTTCCTGTGCTTCGCGATAGTCCGGAGCGATCTCGAGCGCCTGCAGCACCGCACGCCTGGCCTCGGCCGTCCGGCCCACGCCGTAGAGGCTCCGGCCGAGCCCGAAGTACGCGCCGGCCCGGTCGGCCGGATTCAGCGCCACCACCGCACGGCGCTGGACGACGCCCTCGTCGAAGCGGCCCATCTCTTCATAGAGCTCGGCCAGCCGCACGTGGACGTCCGGGTCGTATGGTATCACGTGCAGAGCGCGTTCGAGCATACGGGCCGCAGCCGCGGCATCGCCCCGATCCGCGTAGATCTCGGCCAGTTCGAGTGCCGCATCCGTTTCATGTTCGGCGAGGGCAAGATAGTCGGTCAGGACGGGAACGAGCGCCGCCTCCTCGCCGCGGGCTCGATATACGTCGGCCAGTCCCTCGTAGGCGTTTCCGGGCCCGACGTATTGGGCGTACATGGCCTTTGCCTCGAGATAGGCCGCTTCCGCCCGGTCGTAGTTTTCCTGTTCCAGATGTGCGGCACCCTCCCGCAGCCGCTCGAAGAACGGCCCCCGGGCGGCGTCTATCGATTCGGCCGTCACCTCCGCCTCTTCGTTTTCGAGGACGTCGGGCAGGCCCTCGAGCGCCTGGCGCGCGGTGCGGGCGCGCTCGACAAGGGAAGCGCGGAAGCCGCGATCCAGCTCCTCGACCGGCACGCCCGTCGCGGCCTCGACCGCCTCCGCGTCCGTTCGGCCGGATCGGAGCTCGCGCAGCATGTCCACGACGGCGTCAAATCCGTACGTATCGACGATGTATTTGACGAGCTGGCCTGCGTGGTAGTAGGACAGCTGGATCTGCCCCGGAAAGGAGGGCCGCGTGAATCCGCTGTCGATCGCATCGAGCGGAAGCAGCAGGTCCTGTTCGAAGGCCGAGAAGAACCCAAGGTCCATCTCGCGGCCCCATTCGGGTCGCGCCCGCTGCTCCTCGTAGACCGACAGGCCTTCGGTAAACCAGCGGGGCACGTGGTTGTCCGAGACCCCCATCGCCATGGTGTGGGCGATCTCGTGCCAGAGGGTGCGCGCCCAGTTATACGGACGACCGGTTTGCGCCCGCGGGGTATTCACGGCAACCACGTCACCGAAGCTCACCCCCAGCAGGCCCCGATGCGGCACGCCGGCAATGCGCACGGCGAAGTCGTCGGCGTCGCCATAGGCCTCGACCACAATTTTCTCGGGGGGATCGTACGGATACCGCTCGCGCAGGGCCTCGAAGCTCGCTTCGGCCATCTCCAGCATGGCGGGTCCCAGCACGTCCCGCTCGTCCTCGTGGATGAAGACGCGGAAGTTCGCGCTCTCGATTTCGGAGAACTGCTCGTACTCATCCAGGAGCGTGAGCATGTTCGATGCAAAGAGATTGTACGGATCGCCGTCGAAGGCGGCTTCGAGGTGTCCGCGAGCCGCCGGATGCCGTCCCAGGCGCAGCAGCGCCGTGCCCAGCTCGGCGCGCGCCTGCAGGTCCGACCGGTTCACGGCGACGGCGCGCTCGGCGAACTCGGCGGCGTCTTCGTAGCGGAAGCGGAGCGCGGCGTTCCTGGAAATGACGAGATAGAAGTCGCTCGCGTGCGGATCGATCGCCAGGACGCGGCGCTCTGCGTCCTCGAACGCCGACGCATTCCCACTTAGATGGTGGGCCGAGGCCAGCTGGCCCAGCGCTTCGATCGAGGACGGATTGACGGCCAGCGCCCGGTCGGCCAGCTCGGCGGCCTCCTCGTAGAGCCCGTCGAGCACGCGCGAACCGGCCAGCACGCTCAGGGCTTCGACCATGTTCGGATTGATCTCCAGCGCCCGATTGGCCAGCTGTTCTTTGCGCTCGAAATTACCGGCGATGCGCGCGAGGCCGACGATCGAGGGGCCGTGGCGAGGATTGACGCTCAGCGCATCCTCATAAGTGCGCGAGGCATCCGCATCGTTAAACTTCATCCGGAACAGTTCGGCCCATCCGTACAGATTCTCGACGTTCTCGCCATCGATGCGAAACGCCGTGCGATAGGCCTCGTTCGCATCTCGAAACTCTCCGACGTCCGCCGCGGCCCGACCCGCTGCCGCCAGCGTCGGCACCGTCCGGAAGGTACCCTGCTTATATTGCTGATAAATGGTCGAGTATATGGACCGCGCCTGGCGGTCTCGTCCCGTGCGGTCGAACACGGCTGCCAGATCGAGCCCGCCGGTCCACAGGTCTTCTTTCAGCGTCAGCGCCTGGCGGTAGGCGGCCTCGGCTTCCTCGTAGCGGCCGACCGCGGCGAGCAGGCGGCCTCTGGACTGGTGCAGTCTCGGGGCGTCGGAACGGCGAGAAAGAAGCGCATCGATTGCCGCCAGGCCGGCCTCGTAGTCACCCGTCAGCGTGAACGTCCTCGCATAGGCCAGCGCGGCCTCGTCGCCCGGATCCGCCTCGAGCACGTCCCTAAGGACGCCGCGCGCCTCCTGATACTCGCCCGACTGCAGGAGCTCATTCCCGCGTTCGCGAAGGCTGTCGGGCGACTGCGCGCAGCCGGTCGTAGCAGTGACCAGCGCGGCGAGGCACACGGCAGCGGCAGAAATGACAAGTCGAGTGGACATGGAGTCGCTCGCCGTTGAACCTCCAACTACAACTACTCAGGCACCGCAGCTACTTCCCGCCAGATAATGAGGTCGGCACCGTTGCTCTGAACATCTGACGCGCGAGGCCTCGCCGACTGCGGGATACTGTCGGATCGGATCTAAAGAATTCGGATCTAAAGAATAAAGTCGCAGCCGCACTACTTCGTTCCCTCTTCAAAATCCTACGTTATGAAATGCACGTAGGTGTCGTGTAGTGCCGGAACCGCCTCCCGGCGCACGGGAACGGGACCGCCTCCCGGCGCGCGCGAGCGGGACGGCCGGCCGCACGCGAAAGGGACCGGACGGCGGCCCGCCGCGTTCGTCCGGGTCGTTGCGCATGGCGCCGGCATGCGCTACCATGAAGCATCCGCCCATCTCTCAAACCGCCTTGCCATGAAACGCGCATCTTTGCTCACGCTGACGGTAGCCCTGACCGTATGTACCACCGCGCCCGGCCTCGCGCAGGACGCCCCGTCCTCTATGGTGGAGGCCGCCCGGTCGTTCCTTGCTACGCTGGAGGACGACCAGCGCGGCAAGGCGATGATGCCGTTCGACGGCGAGGAGCGCTTCAACTTCCATTATACGCCGGTGCCCCGGCAAGGCTTGCCGCTGAACGAGACTTCGCTGGAGCAGCGGCGCGCAGCCCACGCCCTGCTCCGCAGCGGGCTCAGCTCACGCGGATATCTCAAAGCCACGAGCGTGATGCAGCTCGAGCAGGTGCTTCGCGAGATCGAACAGCCTGGATGGACGCGGGACCGGGCGCTCTACTACGTCAGCGTATTCGGCACGCCCGCCGAAGGAGCGGCGTGGGGCTGGCGATTCGAAGGACATCACCTCTCACTGAACTACACCTCCGTTACGGGCGAGCTCACGGCCTCCACGCCCGCCTTCTTCGGCGCCAACCCGGCTGAGGTTCGCACCGGTCCGACGACCGGACTGCGGGTCCTGGCCGCCGAAGAAGATCTCGCCCGCCGGCTTATGGCCGACCTTGATGCCGGCCAGCGTGCCCGGGCCGTCATCGCCGAGTCGGCTCCCCGCGACATCATCACGAGCAACGATCGCGAGGCGAACCTGGAGACGTACGAAGGATTATCGGTCGCCGATATGACGCCGAGCCAGCGCGACCTCCTGTGGCAGCTCATCCGGGAGTACACACATAACATGCGTGACGACCTCGCCGAGCGCCAGATCGAGAAGATTCGCGATGCCGGATTCGAGAATCTGTATTTCGCCTGGGCGGGCAGCCTGACCCGAGGCGAAGGCCACTACTATCGCATTCACGGCCCCACCGTGCTCTTCGAATACGACAACACGCAGAACGACGCCAACCACATCCACGCCGTCTGGCGCGATCTGGAAGATGATTTCGGCGAAGACCTTCTCCGACGGCACTACGAGGCGCATGCCCACGACTGAGCGGGCGGGGGTATGCATATAATTAATTTACACGTCGCGCCCAGCCGCAACGCCCCATTGGCGGAGATCGTCCGCAAGAGAGGGTGCACGCCGTCGAGATCCTTCCATTCTCCAACGTCGGTCTAGATCTGCGAGTATCCGGTCGGCCGGAGGATGAAGTCGGTGATCGTCGACACCGTTTCGGCGTAATACGGGTCCGCGCTGAGCTCTTTCCAGTCGGGATGGTCGATGAATCGGGCCCAGGCCGCATCGCGCTCCGCCATACTCTCGAAGACGAGCATGTACGTGAGATTCGGGAGCTTGTCACCGATTAGCGTCTCGGCGAAGAACACTGGATGCAGGCCGACGTCGCGGAAGATGGGGATCTCCCCGTTATTGAACATCTCGATCTTACGCAGGGCCGCCTCGTCCGTATGGCTCTCGTAGACGCGAAGCTCGAAGATGCGTCCCTCGGACTCGACCGGCGTTTCGAGCGTCGGCATCTCGTCGAACGCCTTCATGAGGGAGCTCTCGTATCGAACGTAGGCGGGATCCGCCATGGGACGCTTGAGCATTTCCGCGCCGGCGGACGTATAGGCGTCGTCCTCGGCCAGCCGGCGCCGAAAGGTCTCCACCGATTCAAGCGTCGGATGAGGCAGCAGCAGGTATGCGGACGGATCGTTCGGGCCGTACATCACGCCGAAGGCGCCGACCGGCTCGATCCCGGCGCGGTTGAACGCCGGGACGGCGATCTCCCCCAGGAAGTCGTGCAGCTCTCGCTGTTTCGATCCATAGAGAAGATGGTATTCGCGAAGCTCGTAGTACTGCGGAGCCCGGGACGCGTCTGCACCGAATGCAGCCTGGTAGGCCACGGGAGCAGCGAGCGCAGATGAGGCCAAAAACTTGCGTCTGTTCATCGCGTGGTCGTCTGTATGTCCTTCGTGCTCCGGCCGGGACGCTCCCGACCGGTCCATCCACCTACCGTAGAGGCCGGCAGGCATTCACGTGATTCAGGAGGGTCAATTTTCTTCCGTGTACCAGTCGGGCGTGCCGAACCACTCGTGCATCTCCTCTTCGAACGGCTCGACGACGTAGTCCGGCTCGGGGTAGATCGCCAGATCGCCCGTCTCGACGATCCAGGTGTCGAGGGCGGCGCGCATTCGACGCAGCACGGCCCGGTGTTCCGGGTCCTCCGATGCAGCGAGGTTGTCGATCTCGTGCGGATCGTCGCGCGTGTCGTAGAGCTGCTCATTGGGAAGCGGCTCGAAAAGGTCTGCCGCCGGGCCGGTCAGCTCGCCTGCACGATGCATCTCGCGCATCAGCGGCTTCACGAGAAAGCACTTCTCCTTGTATCGGTTCAACACGGCAAATCCTTCCTCCGGGTAGTAGTTTCGGAGGTAGTGGTAGCGCTCGCCGCGGACCGACCGGATCCGGGCCGTCGTCTCGTCGATACGATCACGCGCGCTGAACGCGTACGTCCGCTGCGGATCAGGACGATCCCCCAGAAAATTTCGGCTCTGCATGGCTAACGGGCGAGGTATGCCGGCCATCCAGAGCGTCGTCGCGGTAAGATCGAGCAGGCTGATGACATCGTCGTTCACGGAGCCCGCCTCATATTGCGGCGGCGCCGCGTACTTTTCGGGCCAGCGGATGATCATCGGGACGTGAATACCCGAGTCCCACAACCAGTGAATCCCGCGCGCCTCGAGTCGGCCGTTATCGGAAAAGAAGACGACCACGGTGTTCTCTTCCAGGCCGTCCTCCCGAAGCTGTTCGAGGATCCAGCCGACGCGGACGTCCATGCCCGATACGGAGTTCAGATACCGGGCCCATTCTTCGCGGACGATGCGGTGGTCGGGATAATACGGCGGCGGGTTCACGTTGTCGACCGTCGCGACCCTGGGATGCCAGTCTTCACCCACCCACTCGACGCGCTCTTTCTCCGCCGATCTCCGGTCGTAGATGTCGTATTCGGCTTCTGGCGTATTGATGGTCGCGAAGAAGGGCTGGTTCTCTTTGAGCTTCGACCAATCGTCCGTGTCGTAGAGCGGCCCCTCGTTCACGAAGTTGAGGTCGAGCTTGCCGGTTCCGACGACCCGGTCCCCGATATGCACCACGTTGGCTGTATAGTAGCCTGCGTCCGCCAGACGATGCGTAAGGGGGCGCACGCCGGCCGGCAGCCGGTAGTCATCGTCGCGGTGCGACCGCATATGATGAGTGTCGGTCGTCGTCTGGTACATGCCCGTCATGAATGCCGAGCGGCTCGGCGCGCAGACGGGCGATGTGGAAAAGACGTGCGAGAACCGGACGCCGTCCCGCGCGAGCGCATCGAGGTTCGGCGTGTCGACGTTTTCAGCGCCGTAGGTACCCAGATCGAGGGCCAGATTTTCACCGATGATCCAGAGGATGTTGGGACGATCAGGTGCCGCCGTGGTAGCGATCGGCGCGGCGTCGTCACCGCCGGACGCGCCGACGGCAAAAAAGAGAGCCAGGACGGCCAGCCTGGCAATGGGCCTAAGGTCCCCGGTGGCCAGCAGAGGTACGGCCGCGAAGGCGAAGGTCATGAGAGGGCTCGACAAGTGCGTAGGTTACTCGATGCGCTGGGTGATGCCGTGCTGCCGTCGGATCTCTTCCATCTGTGCCGGCTCCATGGGAACACAGTCGTCCCCCGGCGGCACGCCGATGGCCCGGAAGAAGCCTTCCAGACCCGGCGGAGACACCACCCAGAGGAGATTAACCGTTTCCTCGCCGTGGTTCTCTACGCCGTGCCAGACGCCCTGAGGGACGTACACGGTGGTTCCAGGTCCTACGTCAACGGCCGAATCTCCCAGCACACCCGTCGCCCGTCCCTCGTGGATGAAGAGCACTTCGTCCTGATGCTCGTGGCGATGGACCGGAATCGACTCGCCCCCCGGTAGCGTCTGCGTGCCTACGGCCAGGCGGGTCGAGCCGGTATTCTGCGGATCGGCCTTGATGATCCACCGCGCGTCGGCCGACGACTCTTCGCGGCAGGGAACGAGCACCTCGCCGTCTTCGGGGAAGAGCACCCG
>CAZXHQ010000048.1:8053-12507 GCA_964640145.1 uncultured Rhodothermales bacterium
ACGACTCTTCGCGGCAGGGAACGAGCACCTCGCCGTCTTCGGGGAAGAGCACCCGCTCGTCCGGCTCACCCGGCTCCTGCGCAGCGCCCGCGGCAACCGTGTCCGGCACGGGCTCGCCCTCCTGACAGCCGAGCGCCAGAAGGAGGGCCGCGATGGTCCACAATGGCGGCCTAGTCATGGGGTGACCTCCGTAAGCTCGTTCTGGATGCCGGACGATGGCCGGGGCGAGACAACACCACAATGTCCAAATTTCAGGGCGTCCGAGCAAACCGGGGGCCTCCGGCAGGGCCTCTAATATTGATGGAATGCTTGCGAGACGAAATGAAGCACATCCGGCAGCGACTCTCTCCAGTACGTCCAGGTATGCCCTCCGTCGCGAATTCTGAATTCGTGGGGTACGTCGCGCCGCCGCATCTCGATGTGGACGAGCGAGTTGCCCTCGTAGAGGAAGTCGTCGTCTCCGCAGTCGATGTACCAGCGCACGGCCGAAAGGTCCTCTACAGGCAGGCTCCGCACCAGCTCCACGGCGCTGTGGCGCTGAAAATAGGCCTCGATCTGTTCGTCGGATGCACCCTCTGCGGCCTCACCGAGCCGTTGCTTCAAGTCCTCGACCGTGAGAGCGCCCGTGCTGGCGCTCAGCGGAGCGGCCGAGGAGAACATGTCCGGACGGTGCAGCGCATACATAAAGGATCCGCCCCCGCCCATCGACAGCCCGGACACGGCGCGGTAGCGTTTCTCCCCTTTGATGCGATAGTTCGCCTCGACGTACGGGATGAATTCGTCGAAGAAAAAGTCCTCATAGCGCCATTCCCCCACTACGTCGTTGAAGTACCCCCGTCGCTCGCCGCTCGCGTCCGGCATGACGATCACCATCGGGGTCGCTCTCCCTGCCGCGAGCGCCCGGTCGGTAATGTGCCGGACCTCGCCGAACTGAATCCAGCCGGTCTGATCGTCGCCGCCGCCGTGAAGCAGGTACAGAACCGGATAGCTCCGATCCGAGACGTCGTAGTCGGGCGGCAGATAGACCGCGTACTTCCGCTCGCCGTCCAGAATGTCGGAAGTCATCGACAGGTTGTCGAGCACCCTGCTCTGCTGTGCCGGCGCCGCAGACGCCAGAAGAAGGCACAGTGCCGCGGCCGGCACGAACCGTATCGTCATGGTAGTTGTGGGAAGAATGGATGGAAGCGCATGATCGGTGCCTTCAATAAACGCAACAGCACGATCGTTCGCCATGCGCGAATCCGCCGTGGCGGATATGGGCGCGGCGGGCCGACCATCGCCTCCGGCTCGGCGGCCCTCGACGAGCGTTGCTAAGCGGCAGCGTGCGACGTAGTTTGTGATTCCTATCGCCTGCACGTACATGCCCGAAACAGTCACGGAGCACAGCCATGAACAGACGAGACTTCCTTGCGGCCGCATCCACGGTCGTGGTCCTTCCGCGGCACGTCGTCGGGGGCGCAGGCTTCAAGGCGCCGAGCGACACGCTCCATATTGCGGGCGTCGGGGCGGGCGGCATGGGGGGCGCTTATCTCCGGGAGGTGAGCAGCGAGAACATCGTTGCGCTGGCCGACGTGGACGACGAGCGCGCCGCCGAGACATACGCCCGTTTCCCCAATGCAGCCCGCTATACCGATTTCCGACGGCTGTTCGAGAACGAGGGGGGCATCGACGCGGTGGTCATCGGCACGCCCGATCATACGCACGCCGTCGTCGCCATGGCGGCATTCGACCTCGGCAAGCACGTTTACTGTGCCAAGCCCCTGGCCCGCACGATCTATGAGGTGCGCCGGATGACCGATGCGGCGCGAAAGGCCGGCGTCGCGACGCAGATGAGCACGCAGTCGAACGCGCTGGACGATCACCGCGTGATCGCCGAGATGATCTGGGACGGCGCCGTCGGTCCCGTGCGCGAGGTCCACATCTGGGACAATCGTCCCATATGGCCGCAGGGCGTCGAGCGTCCCGAGGAAACGCCGCCGGTTCCCGCCACGCTCGACTGGGACCTCTGGCTGGGCCCGGCACCGCGGCGCCCCTACCACCCGATCTACGTGCCCTTCAGCTGGCGCGGCTGGCTCGACTTCGGTACCGGCGCACTCGGAGACATGGGCTGCCACCACTTCGATCCGGTCTTCCGAGCGCTCAAGCTCGGCGCCCCCGAGAGGGTCCACGCCAGCTCGTCGGAGCTCCTGGAGGAGACCTTTCCCAAGGCCTCGATCGTCCACTATGACTTCCCCGCGCGGGAAGGCATGCCGCCGGTCCGCGTGAGCTGGTACGACGGCGGTCTCAAGCCGCCTCGTCCGGAGGGACTCCCCGACGGGGAGCCGATGGGCGTGCCGGATCCGGGCGGCGCCTACTTCACCGGAGACGACGGCGTGCTCATGACGGACGGAACCGGCCGCAACCCCCGCCTGCTCCCACACTCGAAGATGGATGGGTACGAGATGCCTTCCGAAACGCTGCCTCGATCGATCGGTCATTACCAGGAGTGGATCGAAGCGGCGAAAGGGGGTCCGAAAGCCGGCGCACACTTCGACTACGGGGGCCCCATCACGGAGGCCGTACTGCTCGGCAACATCGCCATCCGCACGGGTAAGACGCTTCGGTGGGATGCGGAGCGCATGCGCATAACCAACGACGAGGAAGCCAACCGCCTGATCCGCGAACCGTACCACAACGGGTGGAGCCTGTAGTGCGGCCTCGGCGGTCGTGTCGTCGGCATCGGCGCTTGGGTCGTCGGGGCGGCCTCGGCGGTCGTGTCGTCGGCATCGGCGCTTGAGTCGTCGGGACGGCGGCGGCGGTCGTGTATTTAGTCGTTACCGCTTTCGCGGCGCTCGGGCATCTGGGCCGACACCGCTAGGCGCCATCTCCGAAGCGCCTCGTGCAGCGCCTGCACGGTATCGGGCATCTCGGCAGCCAGATTCTCGCGTTCGCCGACATCCCGTTCCACGTTGTAGAGTTCGAGGCGGCCGTCTTCGAAGAATTCGATGAGCTTGAACGAACCGCGGCGAACGGCCCCTGATGGTGCGGCTCCGGACCCGTGGTAGTGCGGATAGTGCCAGTAGAGCGTGCGGGGGACGTGCTCGTCGTCCGACGGAGACAGGAGACTCCTTCCAGCGACCTCGCCGGGGGGAAGGCCGGCCGCATCCAGCATCGTTGCGGTCAGATCCATCGTGGAAGTTGGACGCGGCGTCTGCTCGCCGGCCGGTATCCGGCCCGGCCAGCGCACGATCTGCGGGACGCGAATCCCACCTTCATAGAGCCACCCCTTTCCTGCCCGAAGAGGCGCATTCGAGGTCGGCGGAACGCTTCTGGACGCGAGCAGCCGGGAAAGCCCGCCGTTGTCGGACGTGAACACGACGAGCGTTCGGTTCGTGAGACCGTTCGAATCTACGGCATCCAGAATACGGCCGACGTTTCGATCGAGGGTCTCGACCATGGCAGCGTATACAGGGTCTGTCTGCGCCAACCGATCACGAAGCCCTTCTTCGATCGCACGCACCGGCGCACCGTCCGTCGATCGCTCTTCGTAGGACGCTGCGCGACCGGCCGGCGCCTCCAGGGGCAGATGCACGGCGTAGAAATCCACGTGGAGAAAGAACGGTTCGCCACGATGACGCTCGATGAACTCCGCTGCCTCTCGGCCGATCCGATCGGTCAGGTATTCACCCGGGCCTCCTCCCTCGTAGAGATCCGGGACGCGATCGTCTTCCGAACCGTACGGCCAGAAATATGTCGGCGGCGCACCCCGGTGATCGCCGGCCATGCTCCATGAATAGCCGTGATCCTCCGGCATCGAGCCGTCGCCGCCCAGGTGCCATTTCCCCACATGTCCCGTCACATACCCGGCGGCCTGCAGGCGTTCGGGGAGTGTCTCCACGCCGTGCGGAAGATGATCACGGTCTTCGACGTGGTGGAGCGGTCGATCCTCGGCGCGCATGCCGGGGATCCAGTCGGTCACGCCGACGGCGGCCGGCCATCGGCCGCTCAGCAGGGCGGCACGGGTCGGCGAACAGACCGAAGATGCCGCATATGCGGACGAGAAGACCATACCCTCCGCCGCAAGCCGGTCCAGCTCGGGCGTCCGATAGAACGTACTTCCCATGAATCCGACGTCGCGCCATCCCAGATCGTCCGCGACGAGAAGCAGGATGTTCGGCACGGATTCGGGCTCGCTCTCCCGGGGCACCCACATGCAACTCGTCGTGGAGACGATCACCAGCAAGACGGATAGCGTTGCGACGTTTCGCATGTTTAATCTCGGGTCGAGGCGCAGCTTCCTTCGTGAGCGGCCGACGCTCATCGGGGCGAGCTCGTTTCATCGGCGCCTATTGTATGATGGATGTGGGATGGAGTCGTTCGACCGGACCTCGTCACTATGGTGGAGCGCCATGGCGGAGCGCTCGAGGAGGCTGTCGGACGTACGGAAAAACCCACGTTGTTTTTATTCGACGTAC
>CAZXHQ010000049.1:0-5530 GCA_964640145.1 uncultured Rhodothermales bacterium
CCTTGCGTCTGGGAGAGCTTGAAGACGTTCCCTTCCAGGTCCGTCAACTCGAAATCAGGCGGGCGCGGATCGGGCGTGATCGGGTCGTTCTCGCAGCCGGTTACGAGAAGTACCAGCAGCAGCCCCGCGGCGAAAAGGTGGGCACTCCGCCGATGTCCAGCGTTTACGCACATCGTCTTCAACTGGAAACCCTCACGGCAGCAGAACGCCGAACGCAACGCGGTGCACTTCGCCGAAGAAATCACCGAAAGCGCCGTACGCATAGTCCGCCCGGATGCCCAGGTCCGCTCCGGTCGTTACGCGAACGCCCAAACCGCCGGTGAGTCCCTGTTCGTCGTAATTGAACTTGTAGCCTCCGCGCAGAAAGAGCATCTCCATGAAGCCGTACTCCAGGCCCAGGTGCATGCGCTCTTCATTGTCGCGCGGATGCACCCAGTCCGCCGCCAGCGTCAGCATGCTTCGGGACTCGCCCGGCTCTGTCGCCGTCAGCGACAGGACATCCATCGCCACCCCGAAATCGAACGTAAGCGGCAGCTCGAAGCGCTGATCGAAATAGTCGGACTGGTTCGAGAAGTTGCGGAACGAGGCGCCGAACCGGAGATCACGGAAGCCCGTGTAGTAGAGCGTACCGAAATCAAAGATGACGTTGCTGAGGTCGTTGCTGGTCATCTGGGTACTCCCGGTGAACTGATCGATGACCTCTACTTCGCCGAGGTCCTGCATGGCCATGCGGAAATTCCCTCCGACGTAGAACTGTTCGGTGATCTGGCGTGCGTACGAGACGCCCACCGCCCACTCGGACACTTCGAAGTTGCCGAGATCGATGTACCCCTGATTGCGCAGCTCGAGATCGGAGCCCTGATACGGGATGGTCCGGCGCATCGGACCGTAATCCATAAAGATCGCGTTGACGCCAAACGTGCCGTAATTGCCGACGCGGTAGGCCGCCGCCACGGCGTTGTGGCTGATGTCGGCAATCCAGTCGGTCCGAACACCGATCACCTCACCGCCCTGCAGCAGCGCAAGGCCTGCCGGGTTCGCGAACGATGCCGCGGCGCTTCCCCTGGGACCGGCCCAGGTGCCACCCATGGCCGCCACGCGCGGGTCGGCGTCGATAGCGAGAAAGGTCATGCCGGCCTGGCCGTACTTCGTCGCCTGGGCGCCGGCGAAGCGGGCGGAGGCAAACGCAAGAAGCAGCGTGACGAGAATGATGTATCCAGAACCTTTCATGACACTCCCCTTGGGCTA
Organism: uncultured Rhodothermales bacterium; assembly: GCA_964640145.1. GTDB lineage: Bacteria > Bacteroidota > Rhodothermia > Rhodothermales > VXPQ01 > CAZXHQ01. The sequence continues at coordinate 1,249 of CAZXHQ010000049.1, forward strand.
AATGCGGTCTTGTACGGTGAATCATCGGCAGGGCCGTCTCGTTGCGCGCGATGGAGCCCGGATGTCATCAAAGACAGCATCCGGCGCAGGCAGCGAAGCGCCCGGATCACTTGATGACGACGAATTTCCCGATCGCCTGCTCGCCGGTCGGGGAACCGTTCGGTCCGTCCAGTTCCTCTACCACGTAGATGTAGATTCCACTCACGATCTCCATGGTGCTGAACGTTTCCTGACGCTCCCAGTCTTCGTCGCCCGTCATCACGTCATGCGCGAGCGTCTGGACGCGATCTCCCGCCACCGTATAAATGTGGATATTTGCATACGGCGGCAGGTTGAGGAAATTGAGACGGCGCGACTCCTCGTAATTATTGGCACCCTGAATGTGGAAGGGATTCGGCACGACCACCACGTTATCCTGCCAGTTGGGGTCGGGCGGGCGGGTCGGAGAGACCGCCTCCAGGAATTTCTGGTCCGTAGTGCCGGTGCGGTTCAGGTAACCGCTTCCTTCGATGGGCTCTCCGTCGACCTCCGTGACCGCGGCAATGTAGTAGTAGTACTGCTCACCGCGTACCACTTCGGAGTCCACAAACTCGGACGTACCGGCGGGCACCTCCTCGTGAAGGAGAAATAGCGTGTCGGTCGGCACCTCGAGCCCCGACGGGCGGATCAGCTCCCGGTAGATGCGGTAGGCTGAAATGGGACCGACTGCCGGATCCTGCTCGGCTTCCTGGCCCCACGTGAGGCGAACCTGGTCATTTTCCGAAAACCCTTCGATCGAGGGGGACGCGGGAGCCAGCGGCATGTCGAACGAACCGCTGCCGTACTTAACGTCGCTGCCGTTCCACACGTCCGCGAGACGCCCGGCGCGCTCGAACAGGATATCCTTTCCGATGTCGAGCACGGCGTTTTTCGTCCGTTTGTCGAGCGTGGTGCCCTGCTGCGCCACGACCTCGCCCGTGACCGGATTCACGACGTCGTACGGCAATGCCGTAAGCGGCCGCTGCTGCGGATTCCCGTTCTGATACGCAGCGCCGGCATCTATGGCAATCCGGGGATCGATCATCCCGCCGACGAACGCGGTGACGATCCGGACGTCCTCGCCCGCGTCCAGGTTGTAGGGGCCGAAGCTGAAGAGCGCCGTCTTTTCCTGCTCCCTTACGGGGTCGAACTGGGTCGTGTTGTTGATCTCCGTGGGGGGGTCGAGGCTCAGCACGCGATAGGGTCCGTTCCGAGCCGCCACGACGTTTCCATCCCCATCCACGGTCTGGGCATACTGGCCGGGGTTGGCCGGGTCCCACCCGGTCGTCAGATACTGATACACGTCTTCATGGCTCGCCACGTTGAGGTCCGGCGCGAGCTCGCGCTGCGACCAGCCGGCCTTCCAGGGCTGCGTCGGATCGTTCGTCTCGTCGTCGGGTGCCGCGTCGGCGTGGAGAACCAGGTGCCCCATGAATTGCGGCTCCTGGAAATGCCCGAATCGCCCTTCCGGCGAGGCCCGGTCGTCGATATCCGGCGTGGTGCTCGTCTGATCGGCATCCCAGGAATACCACAGCCGAAGCGAATCGGCCGACGGATCGCCGGCGACGTAATCCGCATACGTTGCACCATAGTACGAGCCCCAGAGGTTCGCCGGATAATACGTGTGCGCCGACGTCTCCGCCGTCAACCCGATGTAGACGTCGTTGCGCGGCTCGCCGGAGGTATTCGTGAATTTATATTCGAGGATGACGAGGTCGTCGAAATCTTCGTGGGCGAATGCGTAGGCCCAGCGCTCGATGTCGATTCCACTCCACGAGTTGAGGTGATGATAGATGAGCACGTCGGACGGGATGCTCGGATCGACCGGATCGGTAACCGCCTGAACGTCGGTGCGGTCGATGCCGTCGATCACCTTCATCGGAAAGGGCTGGCGGTAGGTACGCTGGAAGGCCCCCGGCACGGGCGGCGTAACCGCTTCGATGTCGGAGTACTTGTTGTGCGCGATCTGAGTGACCTGCACGTCCCGCGTGACGCCCCCCGGGTCCGTCCACGTACGGTTCACACCGATGATGATGCCGTAGGTATCGAGCATCTCCCTATCATCACCGCTGCCGAAGGTGATGTCACGCGGCCAGGCGATGTCGTCGTTCGTCAGCGCCTCGTTCGTACTGTAGAACATCGTGCCGACATCGAGGGCACGGCTGGCCTGTGCGTGGGCGTCCACGGCCAGGAGAGCGAGTGCGATGCAGAGGGAGATGCTTGTCGTCGTGCGTAGTATTCGTCCAGGCATGCTCAAAGACTCAGGTGTGAAGGTCAGGCGAGATGCACGCTTCAGGCGCGGCACGAGGGCGGCCCGGGAGACCGCCCTCACGCCTTCCGTGCGGGCGTCCGCACGGCGGTTCGCCTCGGGTTAGAAGTAGAACTTGAACCCGAAGAAGACGTCGCGTTTGCCGAGGAACGTCCACGGCGAGAAAGCGGGCAGCTGGATGGCGTCGTCTTTCCAGTCGCCCGGCTTACCGATCGTATTGTCGAAGGTGCCGTCCTGGTTCTGGTTTTCGGCCGAATAACCGAGCGATTCCATGTACGCACGGTCCTGGTTCGACCACCACCTGTGACCGTTCCACGCCCAGCCGATATCCCGGATGTTCGCATCGCCGGGATCCGGGCCGGGATCGGGGAAGACCGTCATGTTGCGGTTGTTGAACAGATTGGTCACGTCGATATAGAACTCCGATTCGACGGGGCCGCTGCGGAAGATCGGCTTGGTCAGCCGCAGGTCCCAGCGCTGGTACGGCTGCCACCGAAGGTTCTCCTCCACGAGGGGGATGTCGGCCGGATTCCACGAGAACGACGCGCCCCGCTGCCACATATACAGCAGGCTCAGGTTGAGCCCGCCGAGCAGGGAGACGTCGCCCAGATTCGGGCCCCAGAAGTCATCAGGCGTGGAGAAGTTCACGTTCGCCTTGATGAGCGGCCGGACGTCCGGGTTCGATACCTCCGTGTTGGCAATTTGGGCCTGACGGCTGGGGTCTTCGAAGAAGTCCGAATAGCCGTACTCCGCACCGCTTTCGACCAGATAGTTGCCGCTCAGCCAGCCGCTCAGATACGGAATAGTGCCGCTTCGCAGCTCCAGGAAAAGCTCGAAGCCGCGCACGTCACGGAATTCCATGTTCCGGTAGAAATCGTAGTTTCCGCCGCCGTAGCTCAGCGGATGAACGTCTACGTCGTTGATCTCATTGTTGATATCTTTGTAATAGCCGGTAATCCGCAGGTTCATGCGATCGAACAGATTCTGCTCGTAGCCGATCTCATACTGGATCGTGCGCTCGGGCTCGAGGAGCGGATTGCCGAAATTCACCACGCGGAATCCACTCCGGGTATCCATGCGCGTGGTGTACATGTTGGCCAGTGACGGCCACTGCCAGAAGTGCCCGTAGTTGAAGAAGATCTTGGCGACCGTCGTGATCGGGTGCGAGATCCCGATGCGCGGGCTCAAACGCAGGTGCGTGTGCCGGCTCGTCGGAAAGCTTTCGGAGATGACGGTTTCCTTGCTGCCTAGAAGCCGGCCGTCTTCGACGTCGCGCGTCGTGTTCCCCGCCTCCAGCGCCTGCGAATAGGGTCCGTCGTCTCCCGCGCAGGTCGCCGGATCCGTCAGATCGCATCCTTCTTTCAGGACCGCCGGAAATTCGCCCGTCGTGAGCCAGTCGAGGCGCAGCCCCAGATTAGCCACGAAACCTCGGTACTCCAGCTTGTCCTGGGCATAGACGGCGCCCATATACTGATCGGCCTGCGAATCCCAGACGTTGCCCGAATTGACGGATGGGTCGATGGCTTCGTAGTAGGAATCCATCTTGTCGTAGCGTCCCTGGAATCCGGCGCGGATCTGATTGTGCCGGTTGACCTGGCTGGTCACGCTGCCGGCCAGCTCCCAGGTCCGCGTGAACGACTCGTCCGCGCGCAGATTGCACGATTCCATACGGTATTCGCCCGTGATGTCGCGCCAGTTGACGGGCCCGTAGCCCTTCGGCCCCTCGTCGTACCAGTGGTCGCCGATCTTAATGAGGGCCCAGTCGCGCCAGTTATCCCAGCCGAGCTGGCCTGCCGCCGCGCGGGCGTCCGCCTCGGCTTCCGTGCCGATGCGGCCCAGTTCGACGCCCGATCCGCTGCCCGGCGAAGAACTCCGCACCCAGGTGCTGGGATCGTTCGGGTCGCCGGAGCCCGGAATGGGAGCGGTATTCCGCATCTCCATGTCCATCTTGTAATCGGTCCGGCTGTGCGTGAGCTGGATTTCGTAGAAGCTGTC
>CAZXHQ010000049.1:5630-7760 GCA_964640145.1 uncultured Rhodothermales bacterium
CCCTCCCGTTCCAGACGCTTCAGCTCGTTGATCGCATCCCGAGAACGGTGCCGCCACAGGTACCGGGCGTACAGCTCGGTGGGATTTCCGAAATGCACCCCTGCGTTTCCTTCGTCCTGGGCGACGTTGTTCCATCCGGGGAAGGCCGAGCCCAAGTCGGGATGCCCCCCTTCGAAGGCGCCTTCGGCGGGATCGACGAACGGCGCCACGATCGGCGACTCGAAGCCGTACATGTCCGGGCCGAAGTGCTTCAGTGCCGGCGGGCTGTACTGCATGTTGATCGAGCCCGAGTACCGCTCGCCCCCTTCCTTCGTCACCACGCTGATGACGCCGGACCGCACGTTGCCGAATTCGGCGTTGAAGCCGCCCGTCTGGACCTTGACTTCCTCGACGGCATCGAGATTCACCTTATAGTAGGGCGCATTGTTCATCGGATCGCCCTGGGAGACGCCGTCGACAAGAAACAGCGACTCGGTGAATTCGGACCCGCGCAGCTGGGGGCGGTCCACGTAGGAGCTGACGGTGTTCGAGGAGACCTGCGCACCGAGCACGTGCGCAAAGTCTTGATACCGTCCCTGTTCGATCTCTTGCGCATCGATATTGCGCTCGGAGCCGGCGATGTCTCGCTGGATCACCGGCCGCTGCGCCATGACCACCACTTCGTCGAGACCCACCGCTTCCTCCGACAGTTCGAAGTCGACTTCCGTGGTGAGGTTGGTGCTCACCTCGACGCCCTCGACGACCTGGGGCGTGAAGCCGACGAACGATGCGCGGAGCGAATACGTGCCGGGACGCACGTTGATGATGCTGTAGTACCCGTCGGCGTCCGTCACGGCACCGGTCGTGGTTCCCACGATGGCCACGTTGACGCCCGGCAACGCGGTACCGGTCCCGGCCTCGGTGACCTGTCCGGTCAGCCGGCCGGTCTGGGCGAGCGCCGCACCGGTCATGAACATTACTACGATGAGCGCCGATAGTAGCTTTGGCAGCCGCATGGCCATCCTCCATTTACCTTTGTAATCCGCGGGTCGAAGTCCCAATCCGGCCCAGGATTGCGCGGCTTAACCGGTTACGCGAGCTCCGCACTCTACGACGCGACCCTGGCGGTGGAGGTCGAAACCAGGTCACGTTGAATCGTCGCCCCAACTCCGCCCGATTAAGACGTGCAAAAAATTGCTGAGCTGGATGATCGTACGCCTCTACGCCAGATCTAGTCTACGCGTGATCCGGAGGCGCTTGCATACCAGTAAACAAACCGGGTTTTGTATTGTCAAGAGCCAAATTTTTTGACCCTACCTCTTTCTGATCGGGTACGGCGTGTTTGAGAGACTCCCGTCCGGAAGGCGAGTCCACCGGCTCGATCCGCGGCCGATACGGGATCCGCGCGAACATTAGTTCCGGCCGGTCGGTTACAAGGAAGCGAAAGCGTTCCGGGACCCGTTCTCACGGCGAATCAGCCTCTCTGCAGCGGAATGTGACGCCATGCGCAGCCTTCTCTGGACACCCCTTCTTTTCGTACTTCTTCTCGCCGGCGCCGTTACGGGTGCGTCCTACGCCCAGACGCCGGACGCGGTCGACACGACCTTCATCGCCGACGGCAACCGTTATATTGCCGAAGGCGACCTCTCCGCGGCGGCAGCGGCCTTTAAGAAGGTGCTTGCCGACGGCGACCGCCTTCGCGGATCGCTCGGACTCGCCCGCGTCGCCATGGCCGAGGAGAACTGGAGCGACGCGTCGGATCACCTGGAGCAGGCGCTCGATGCGGCGCCGGACCATCTCGAGGCCCGCTATTATCACGGCATCGTCCAGCGGGAGCTGGCCAAATTCCGAACCCTCAACCAGGCCCATCACTGGAGCACGGCCGAGCAGGAATTCGAGTGGATTCTCGCCCGGGATTCGACCTTCCGGGACGTTCTCTACCAGTACGCTCTGCTTCGGAGCTACCACGAAAAATATAAGGAGGCGATACGGCTCGGACACCTGCAGCATCGTCTCAAGCCGGACCTGGTGCAGGCGCACGTAGGGCTCTTTGCCATCTACCGCCGCTTCATCCACGAGACCAGCGCCGAACGCGCCCTACCCTATCTGGAGTCGCTCGAGTCGCCGTATGCTACCTATTTTAAAGGAGAA
>CAZXHQ010000049.1:7860-12459 GCA_964640145.1 uncultured Rhodothermales bacterium
TTGACGGAGGACGATCTGCAGCTCTACGAGACGCTCGATGAGCCGGATGAGTTCAAGGCGTTCTTTCGCGGGTTGTGGGCGCGCCGCGATCCGATGCCGGCCAGACCCGTCAACACGCGACTCGCCGAGCACTACAGACGGCTGCTCGTCGCCGAAGAGGAGTACCTCTACGACGGATTTCGACTCTGGCACAGCGATCCGGACAGGTTGGGCGAGCTGACCTTCCCCGCGACGTATGCGCTCAACCAGGAATTCAACGACAAGGGCCTGATCTATGTCCGCCACGGCGAGCCGGACGAACGCGAAGTACAGGTCGGCGATCACATGGATTATCGCAGCGTTCCTGCCGACGCCGATCCGTTCTATTCACCGGGCGAACACTCCTACCTTTCCGGTTGGCTGCCCAACGAATCATGGCGTTACCATGGACCGGAGCCGATGGACTTTCATTTCGTGCTGGCGGAAGGGGGCTCGGCAAACAACTGGCGCCTGAGTCCGGTGCTGACCAACTACCAGATGCTGAAGGCGCGCGAACACTGGGGACCGCGTTATTACCAGATGGCGCAGGCCGCGCAAATGATGGCCGGCATCCAGGGTGAAAAGACGCAGGAAGAGGATGCGTCGACGCGCGGGGTAGCGGCCTTCGACGAGGAGCTCTCCGAGGAGGAAATCGACGAGCTGAACGCAGCCCGCGCCGACCGGCGGATCGATCTCGGTCTCCTCGACACCCACACGCGCTCGTTCTTCGAGTTCGAGGACCTGCGCACGCGCATGGTCGAGGAAAGCCGCCGCGACGTGGAGCTGGCACTGAACACCGACCGGCATACGTGGGACGAGGAGACCGAGACGCTCGAGATGCCCTATATGATTTCGGCGTTCCGCGGGGAAAACGGCCGAACGGAGGTCGAGATCGATTTCGCGCTGCCGATCGGTCAGATTACGGCCAAGTCCGGCGCCACGTCGACGGTCGAGGTCGACGTGGGCTATGCCGTTCACGACGACGACTGGAATCCCGTCGAAGAAACGTCGGAGGCGAAGCGCCTTCCGACCAGTCCCGACGAGGCGGCGGCCGTCATCGACTTTTTCCGATTCGACCTGGAACCGGCCCCGTACAATGTCTCGCTCTACGGCTCGCCGCTGCAAACGGTGCAGCTGGGCGGCTACAAGCTAGAGTACGACGTGCCCGACTTCTCAGGCAACGAGCTGGCGATGAGCGATCTGCTGATGGCGGATTTCGTCGGTCCGGCCCGCTCCGGCAGCCGGTTCGACCGCGGAAACGTCCACATCTCGCCGAATCCGATTCTCCGCTACTCGACGCAGCAGCCCGTCTACTTCTACTTCGAGATCTACAACCTTACGCTGAATGCTGACGACGAGACGGACTTCGAGGTCGAATACGTGCTCAAGCCCGAGGAGCCCCGCAAGAGGCTCTTCGGCCTTCTGGGGCGCAGTGACGAACCCGCCGTCGCGATCACGGAAGCTCGGTCCGGCGCGGACCGCTCACCGATCGAGCATGCCGCCATCGACGTCAGCACGGTCGATCCCGGCTCGTACACGCTCACGATTCGCGTGCGCGACAAGGTGACCGGCCTGTCGGTCGAGCGGTCCAGATCGCTCGAGCTGTATCGGTTCGACTGAGCGTACGGCCGATTTCGATGGCGGTGCGGGCGTCGGGCCGAGCACGCGCATCGACCTTCCTATCTCGTCAGCGACCTTACGAAATGACGTACTTGGCGCAGCTCGGCGTTCGCGAGGACACGCTGGATCCCGCCGAACAGCACTTCCTGGACCAAAACGGATATCTGCCGTTGGACGACGTTCTGACGGACGAGCATCTCGACCGCCTCCGGAAACGTCTCGCCGAGCTGCTCGACGAGGAAGGAGAAGCCGCCGGACGCGAGCTGGTCGAGTCCGAGATGATCAAGCATCCCAGAGAGGAAGGAGCCGATCGCCTCAGCGACCTCGTCAACAAAGGCGACGTCTTCGACCTCTGCTATACGCATCCGCGGGTGCTGGCCGCCGTCGCGCTCGTGCTCGGCCCGAACTTCAAGCTGTCGTCGCTCAACAGCCGGGCGTCGCTGCCGGGCCACGGCCTCCAGGCCCTGCATGCGGATTATCCACGTGCGGTGGAGCCTGGCGACTACCGCGTCTGCAATTCGATCTGGCTGCTCGATGATTTCACGGAAGTGAACGGCGCCACGCGCCTCGTGCCGGGTACGCACCGCCGGGGTACGACCCCCGAGGACGAAATGGAGGATCCCCGTCAGACCCATCCGGAGGAGATGCTCCTGACGGCGCCCGCCGGGACCGTCGTCATCTTCAACTCACATGTGTGGCACGGCGGTACCTTGAATCGAAGCGACCGGCCGCGCCGGGCGATTCATTCGTACTTCTGCCGGCGCGACGAAGTGCAGCAGATCGATCAGCAGCGGTACATCACGAGCGAGACGCTGATGCGCATTCCGGAAGCCGCCAAGAGGATCCTCGACGTCAATTAGCGGAAGCCGCGTTCAGGTTGGCGGCCGTGAACTCCTCGTACCACGCTTCCACGTCGGTCGTGGACGCCTCTCCGCTGTACACCACCACGCGGAAGCGAAACGTGGTCGACTCCCCGGCATCGAGCGCGAAGCCGAGGTGCTCCGCCCCTTCCGAGAATTCGGACTGTCCGAGGGGATTCGCCGCGAAAAGCCCGTAATCCCTGGCATGCCAGTACGTCGGATGCCCCACGTTCGACGGATGATCCAGGATCGCGACCGCGACGGAGTCGCCTTCCACGACGCCGGTAAGCGTCATCCATCGCGCCCGCTTGCCCCACACGTCGGGGTAGCCGGAGACGCCTTCCGAATTGCGATAGCGGCCCGTGACGCCTTCGTTGCTGGTCGTTTCGACGACCTCACCGTCGGGACCGACCACGTCTACCGGCCCGCCGGCCGGCATTTCCAGCGCCCGCGTAACCCGAAGGCCGAGCATGCCCTCCTTGTTGTCCTCGAAGGAGACGGGCCGGTCACCGGCTGTCAGCCGGGTGATCCGGTCGATGATTCGGACGTCCGGCCCTGCGCGAAACACGAAGCGGGTCCGTTCGTCCAGCAGCGCTTCACCGTTCGGCGCCAGCCACTGTGCCGAAACGACGAGCTCCCCGGCCCCGGCACCGCTCTCCGTCGATTCGACGTCGGCGTGTCGGATCGTGCCCATCTCATCTCTGCGCTCGGCGGAAACCGCATCGGAGTTGTTCCAGAAGTCCAATCCGTTAACGTCTCCGTAATTCAGCCACAGACCGATGTGATGGGGATGGTCGACCCGTTCGCCGGGCTTCGGGTCGATGGGATATCCCCTGGAGACGTCGACGCCCTCGGCCGTTCGAATCGGAAAGAGCACCGGCTTCTTAAGCACGGTGAGCGTGTCCGAATAGACGTACGAGGTGAACAGCTCGCCGTCCGCGCGCACGTCGACGCGCTGCGCCGCCGGATCGGCGGCTACCTCGACCTGAGGTTCGTCAGGCGCATTCTCGATGCGCGACTCAGCAGGGGAACAGCCGGCGAGCAGCATGATCAGGCCGGTCGTCGCAAGTCTGGTTGTCATGGTACGGTTGATGGTTGAAGGTTGAAGGTTCTCTTGAACTGTGCATGTCGGTTGAACTGTGCATGTCGATCGCGAACGAGACACGTTCAACCTCCAACCCCTCTTAATATGAACCGGCGGCGGCCTCGGGCATGCCGGAGAGCACGCCCCGCATGTAGGCAAACGACTGCTTCATGCCCGGAAGCGGATCGTCGGCGTCGATCTCGTATTCGAGATTGACGCTTCCCTGGTAGCCCATCGCCACGAGCTGGCGAAAGATCTCCGCGACCGGCATGCTGCCTTCCCCTACGATGCACTGGCTCTCCTTCACGCTGAGGTCTCGAAGGTCCTTCATGTGCATGTCGAGCAGGCGATCGCCGGAGTCGGCGATCTCTTGAATGACGTCCTTGCCCGTGCGCGCGGTATGACCGACGTCGACGCAGACGCCCACGCGAGGATCCATGTCCCGAATAACGGCAAGCGCGTCGCTCGGCGCCGGGAAGTACTGATCCTCCGGGCCGTGATTATGGATGGCGACCTGGATGTCGTACTCCTTCACGAACGTCTCGACCCGCGGCATCACCTCCGGGGTGGGCGCGATGACGAGCATCGGAATGCCGGCGGCCTTCGCATACTCGAAGAACATGCCGACGTGTTCGTCGGTGTCCTCCCGGATGTTGTTGTTGCCGCTGCTGACCAGCTGCAGGCCGGCCGTTCGAAACTCGTTCACCGCAGACCGGAGCTCGTCGGGCGACAGTTCGTACGGCAGGTGAAAGGACTTCACGCTCACGTGCGTGGCTCCGAGGGCCTGGATCATTTCGATCGCCTCCTGGCGGCTGAACTCGCGAAGCGAGTAGCTGGCGACGCCGAGGTGGACGGGATTGGAACGAGCGAAATCGGCCGGCGAACGACCGGCGCGTCCGGTCCGGGGCATGCCGAGCGCCGCAAGGGCCGCCCCTGTACCGGTTTGCTTCAGAAAGGTGCGTCGCTGCATCGTATCGATCCTCCTAAATGGTCCGGGATTCTAAATGGTCCGGGATT
>CAZXHQ010000050.1:0-12412 GCA_964640145.1 uncultured Rhodothermales bacterium
GCTACGACTTCTTCTTCGTGACCGGTCAGATCTACGTCGACAAGAAGGCGACCGCGGGCATTCGCGCCCAGGCGCAGGGATTCATCGTACTGGTGACCTACGGGATCGGTCTCGGGATCGGCGCGCAAATCATCGGCGCGCTGAACAATGCGCTCAGGGGTCCGGCCGACGTGATGTCGCCGGACGTATGGCTGGAGTTCTGGATGTATCCCGCCGGATTCGCGCTGGCGGTTATGATCTTCTTCATTCTGACCTTCGACGACCGGGTTCTCCCGGAGGATCAGGACGCCGAGATCTCGACGGCCGACGTGCTGGGCGGGTAATCCCGCGTCCGAGAGGCGGTCCTCCCGGCTGCCATCGCCGCAAGATTGTAAACAATGCCGAGGTCGGCATCTCGTAGCATGCGCATATGGAAAACAGCGGAATCCAGACGAGCACGTCGGAGCGCATTCGCGCGCTGCTTCTAGAGCGAAACGCCGCCTCGCGGCCGTTTTTCGAGTCCGAAGCGGCCGGGCTGGCGGCCATCTGCCGCCGCATGTCGCTCCGTTTTTCAGAAGGGGGGCGCCTGATCGCCTTCGGGCGCGGTCCCTACGCTACCGACGCGCAGCACGTAGCCGTGGAGTTCGTTCACCCCGTCATCGTCGGGAAAAGAGCCCTGCCGGCCCTCGACCTCAGCCACTACCTGGACGGCAAGCTGTCGTCGTTCCTTCGTCCCGAAGACATCGTGATGGGGTTCGGTCCTCCCGGCGGTGATCCGGAGGTCGAAGCCGTCCTCGCTGAGGTGCACGAGAGGGGCGTGCTGACGCTGGCCCTGCCGGGCCGCATCGGGCACTATGCGACGATCTCGCCGGCCGACGATCCGTTCATCCACCAGGAGCTCTTCGAAGTGCTCTATCACACGCTCTGGGAGACGGTACACGTCTTCTTCGAGCACGGCGAGATGGGCCACGATGTCGGCGAGTCGTCCTTCCTCTATCCGTTTCTGGGTTCGGCGAAGCAGGATACGGAAGGCATCGTGGACGACGTCGCCGAATCGATCGTAAATAAAGCCGCCGAGGACGAACGCCTGCGGCGGGAGGCCGCCGAGGAGCTTTCCTCCGAACTGGCGGAGGCGGCCGCGGTGATACGAGGCGCGGCCGCCGCGGGCGGCCAGGTCATCACCCTTGGAAACGGCGGTTCGGCGACGGACGCGAACGATTTCGCATACGACTGCATGAACCCGCCGAAGCGCCTTCGTCCCATCCCGGCCGTGTCGCTCGCGGCGGAAGCGGCCAATCTGAGCGCGATCGGAAACGACATCGGCGTGGAGGCCATCTTCCTGCGCCAGCTCATCGCTCAGGCCCGAGGGCACGACGTGGTCGTGGCGTTCTCCACGAGCGGCAGCTCGAAGAACATCGTCGCAGCGCTCCAGGAAGCTCGGAAGCGGGCCCTGCAGACCGTTGCCTTCGTCGGGTACGACGGCGGCGACATCGCCGAGCGGGGGCTGGCCGATCACCTCTTTACGGTGCGCTCGGACTACATCCCCCGCATCCAGGAGATTCACGCCAGCCTGTATCACGTGCTGCGCGATGCGATCGACGGGGTCGCGGGGGTGAGCCCATGACGAGGCCCGGCGAGGTAAAACGGGAGCTCTTCGGCACCAGAACGTGCCGCCATACGGCCGAGCTGCGGGAGGATCTCGACTGGGAAGGCCATCCCTACACCCTCTATTATGTGGATGAGGACGGGGAGGCGCTCGAGCGGTTGTCGGTGCTCGTCGACGGGCCCTGCATGGTACCCGTTCTCGTCGTCGACGGGGAGGTAGAGCAGATAGGACACCACGGTCGCGGCTGCTACGTGCGGACAGACAACACGACCCGTTGAACGAAACTCTGGAAGCGCGCCGAATCCGGGTTCGCGGCGTCGTGCAAGGCGTCGGGTTTCGCCCGTTCGTCTACCGCCTGGCCGGCGCACAGCATCTTTCCGGCTGGGTACGCAACGCGGGCGACGGGGTGGAGATCTTCGTCGAGGGCCCGGCCGCGGCGCTTGACGCGTTTCTGCTCTGCGTGCAGCACGAGGCCCCCCCGGCGGCACGCATCAGCGGCGTGGACGTGTGGAATGATGCACCCGCCGGCAGCGACCGGTTCGACATCGTCGAGAGCAAACGGGTCGATCGTCCGACCGTCCGCATCTCCCCGGATCTGCCGGTGTGCGGGCAGTGCGTGCGCGAGCTGCGCGATCCTGCCGACCGCCGCGCGGGGTACCCGTACATCAACTGTACGAACTGCGGGCCGCGCTTTACGATCATCGAGCAGCTGCCGTACGACCGGCCGCACACCACGATGAAAGCGTGGGTGATGTGCGAGGCCTGCTCGCAAGAGTACGAAAATCCTCTCGACCGCCGGTATCACGCCCAGCCGGTGGCATGCCCGGCATGCGGGCCGGCCTATCGCTTCGTAACGCCCGGAGGCGTCTCCCGGGCTGCCGACGCGGAGGCGATCCGGCGCGCGGCCGACGCCTTGAGCGCAGGCCGGATCGGCGCCGTGAAAGGGCTGGGCGGATATCACCTCGCATGCGATGCGCGCCGCGGCGAGACCGTTCGGGCGCTGCGGAAGCGGAAGTTTCGGAAGGAAAAGCCGTTCGCCGTGATGGTGCGCGATCTGGAAGCGGCGAGGGAGCTCGTCCTCGTTTCCGAGGAGGCACGAGCGGTGCTCGAGGGTCCGGTCCGTCCGATCGTGATCATGCCCGCGCGCGAACCGCTCGAAGACGTGGCGCCCGGCAGCGACGACCTCGGAATCATGCTTCCGTACGCTCCGCTGCACGTCCTGCTGTTCGACGCGGGGTGCCCGGCGGCGCTGGTCATGACGAGCGCCAACCGGTCGAGCGAGCCGATCGCGTACCGGGACGACGATGCCGTCGAACGGCTGACGGGCATTGCCGACTTTTTTCTCATGGGGGATCGACCCATCGCACGGCGCGTGGACGACTCGGTGGTGCGACCCGGACCCGCCGGGACGACGGTCTTACGGCGGTCGCGGGGGTATGCCCCGGCTCCGGCGGCCGTTCTGCCCGCCGAGCGGCCCATCCTGGCCGTCGGAGCCGACCTCAAGAACGCGATCACGCTCGTCGTCGGCGGCGAAGCGTTTGTGAGTCAGCACATCGGCGATCTCGAGCATTTCGATGCGCTGACCGCATTCGACGAGACCGTCGAAGACCTGCTGGACATGTATCGGGTGCGGGAGGATGAGCTGCTCGTCGTCCACGACGCCCATCCTGAGTACGTCTCGACCCGCCGGGCCCAACGGTGGGGCGCGGAACGGGCGGCCGTTCAGCATCACCGGGCCCACGTGGCGTCCGTGCTGGTCGAGCGCGGCGACTTCGAACGCCGCGTCGTCGGGCTGGCCCTCGACGGTACGGGATATGGAGACGACGGGACGATCTGGGGAGGCGAAGTGTTCGCCGGCAGCCTAGCGGGCGGCTTCGACCGGGTCGCCCACCTGCGGCCGGCCTCGCTGCCGGGCGGCGACGCCGCCGCGACACATCCCGTCCAGGCGGCCGCCGGCTTCCTGGCGGCGCTCGACGGTCTTCCCAACCTCGAAGACGCTCCGTTCAGCTTCCCGAAACGGTATGGGCAGGCCCTGCAGCTCCTGTCGCGACAGGTTCGAACGTTCGAGACGACGTCGACGGGCCGCCTGTTCGACACGGCGGCCGCCTTGCTCGGATTCACCCGGCCCATCACGTTCGAGGGTCAGGCCGCCATCTGGCTCGAACGACGTGCTCGCCGGTCGCGCGAGCGCCGGGCCTATCCGTTTCCGGATCTCGATTATCGCCCGCTTCTGTCGGCGCTGGTCGCCGACGTCGCGGCGGGCGTTCGGCGCGACGATGCGGCGCGCGCCTTTCATATGGGTCTCGCGGACGGCTTTGCCGCGTCGGCGAGCGCGCTCTGCGAGCGAGAGCGGATCGACACGGTCGTGCTCTCCGGCGGCGTCTTCCAGAATCAGCTTCTCACCGGGAGGATCTTCGAGATCCTGACCGAAAAGGGGCTGCACGTCTGGTCGAATCGGCACGTGCCGCCGAACGACGGCGGCATCAGTCTGGGGCAGGCGGCGCTGGCCGGTTTGGAGCGGGCCTCATTCGCGTGAGGAATCCGCTACAGGATGCCCCAGGCAATCCACACGGCCAGGAAAATGCTGAGCGCGCCCGACGTACCGGTAAGCAGGCTGTGAAAGGTGGGGCGCTTCTTTGAGGCGAGGAAGGGGTAGGCGAGCACGACGGTGACGGCGCCCATGCCCAGTAGAGATCCCGCCCCGAAGAGAAGCGCGTAGAAGAGGCTGTGTCCGAGCGAGGGAAGCGTCGCGGCCGCGAGAAGCACCACGGCGCCCGACCCGGCGAGGCCGTGAACGACGCCGACGAAGTATCCTCTCCAACCCGTACGAGCCGCCGTGAACGTATGCGGATGGTCGTGTTCGCCGACGTGCACGTGCGTGAGGCCGTCGTGCGTGTGCTTCCGAAGCCGGCCGAGGTTGCGAAGGCTGATCGCGAGGGCCCACGCGCCCAGAACGAAGAGCATGACGGCCACGGGCAGCTCCAGGAGCGCGAGCACGTTCGAGGAGAGTTCAATGCGCAGGAGGCCGACGATTGCCACGCCGCCCATGAGCATGGTCGTGTGGCCGGCGCCCCAGGCCACGCCCGTGCGTACGGCACTCGCCAGCTTCTCGTCGCGGTGGAGCAACGTCGATACGGCGATCACGTGGTCCGGCTCGAAGGCGTGCTTGAAGCCGGTCACGAAGCCGAGCAGGAAGGCGGCTGATAAGGCGACATCCATAATATCCTCTTCATGCCCACGTGTGGAACGGTTCAGGACGGCACGGGGACGAGCCTTCTGAGGTGCGAGATGCGGCGGCTTTCGCCGTTGGCCAGCCGTACGTCGGCATCTTCGGCCGCGTAGGCCACGTCCTCGCGCTTGTGCTGTATGGCCATCGCCACCTCAATCGGCACGACGTACATCGTGTCCTTCTCCGGTTCCGGGAGCCCCTTCACGCCGCGAACGCGCTGGACGTTCAGTGAGAACCGGTGGCCGTCGGCGTCATCGATCGTGCCGTGGTCTCCGACGCTGACGAGCCCGACGTGCCGCGGATCGGGCGCGAGCTCGACGACGTTTCCGTCGGTGTCGTGCAGCCGGAGCGGCCGCTTGGTCAGGTTAACGAGCCGCATGGGATCTCGAGGCGGGTTCGTCCAGCAGGTGCGACCGCAGATAGTCCACCCATGCCTCCAGACCGGCGGGCGTCCGCGTCGAGGTCTCGAGAACGGGAAGGCCGGGGCGCATTCGGTGGATGTTCTCGACGGCCGCCTTTCTGTCGAATTCCACGACGGCCGCGAGGTCCATCTTCGTGAGCACGACCACGTCGGAGGTGTTGAAGATCGTCGGGTACTTGATCGGCTTGTCCTCGCCTTCGGTCACCGAAAAGAGGACGGCGCGCAGCGACTCTCCCAGGTCGTAGCTGGCCGGACAGACCAGGTTGCCGACGTTTTCGACGAAGAGCACGTCCAGATCCTCCAGATCCCATCCCTCCAGCGCATCGTCGATCATAGCGGCTTCGAGGTGGCACGTGGTGCCGGTGCTGATCTGGCGAACCGCAGCGCCGGAGCGCGCGAGGCGCGTCGCGTCATTCTCGGTCGCCAGGTCTCCGACGAGTGCGGCCGCCCGCATGAGCGGATGCAGCTGCTCGAGCGTCTTTTCCAGCAGCGCCGTCTTGCCCGATCCAGGACTCGACACCAGATTGACGACGAAGACGCCGGCCTGCTCGAACCGTGCTCGAAGCCGCGCGGCCTGCTCGTCGTTCTTCTTCAGGACGCCGTGGCGGACGTCGATGATGCGTGCGGACATATCGGAATGCTCATTCGATTTTCAGGGCTCTAACCTCGAGCTCGCGTCCCGCGCGGACGTCCCCGGTCGGCGTTCCGCAGTCCGGGCACGTAAAGGCGTACACGTCGTCGGCCGGCTTCTCGCCGTCACAGGTCGCACAGTAGAGAATGACGGGGACCTCCTCCACATTCAGCTCCGCCCCGTCGGCGAGCGTGCCCGCCGAAGCGATCTCGAAGGCGGACTGCAGCGCCGCCGCCACCACGCCGGAGAGCGGGCCGACCCGGAGGTAGACCGCGAGAATTCGCTCGCCGCCTTCCTCACGTACGCGTTCGCTCGCCGCATCGAGCAGGTCGACGGCGATGGAAAGTTCGTGCATGGATGGACAGAAAACCCGTTGCCATAAACGTCCCCCACGGACCGGACATCAACTATGACAACCTAGTAAAGACTTCATATTCTCTTTAGCAGAGGTTCACAGCGCCTTGATATTACCGCTCCCTTCAGGTAATGTGATTCCGCACGCCGCAGGTGCCGGCCATCCCGCGAATCCCTCTTCACATCTCGAACGCGGAGCCGGGCGTGAGATCGGCGTGCGTTGACCATACGACCGTCTGACCAACCTAGGAGGGACGTCCATGGAGGCTCCGCAAGTCTTTGCCGATCGCAAGCCGGACGTCGAGGAAATCCACGTAGTCTGGATGACGACGGGGCTCGGCTGCGACGGGGACACGGTGTCGATAACCGCCGCAACGCTGCCGAGCATCGAAGACGTCGTGCTGGGCGCCATACCCGGGCTGCCCAAAGTCCACCTGCACAACCCGGTGCTGTCCTACGAAGTCGGGGACGACTTCATGAAGTACTGGCACAGGGCCGCCGCCGGGGAGCTGGAGCCGTTCGTCCTCGTGCTGGAAGGCTCCGTACCGAACGAGAGCATCAAATCGGAGGGGTACTGGGCGGCCATGGGCACCGATCCCGATACGGGCCAGCCCATTACGACGAACGAATGGATCGACAGGCTGGCGCCGAACGCGACGGCCGTGATCGGGGCGGGCACGTGCGCCACCTACGGCGGCATTCACGCCATGGAGGGGAATCCGACCGGGGCGATGGGCCTGGCCGACTACCTCGGCTGGGACTGGCTCTCCAAGGCCGGGCTGCCGATCGTCAACGTACCGGGATGTCCCGTGCAGCCGGACAATATGATGGAGACACTTCTCTATCTGCTCTATCAGGTCGCCGGCATCGCTCCCGTCATTCCGCTCGACGACCAACTCCGTCCCACGTGGCTTTTCGGCAAGACGGTCCACGAAGGATGCGACCGTGGCGGCTATTACGAACAGGGCGACTTCGCGCACGAATACGGCTCGCCGAAGTGCATCGTCAAGCTCGGGTGCTGGGGGCCGGTGGTGAACTGCAACGTGACGAAGCGCGGATGGATGGACGGCCTCGGAGGCTGTCCCAACGTCGGCGGCATCTGCATCGCCTGCACCATGCCGGGCTTCCCCGACAAATTTATGCCGTTCATGGACGAGCCTCCGGGTGCCTCCGTCTCGGGCACCCTCATCAAAACGTACGGCAGGATGATCCGCCGGCTTCGAGGCATCACGAACAAGACCGTGAATGAAGAGCCGAAGTGGCGACACCCGCGGCCGGAGCTGACGACCGGGTACCAGGCCAAGCACTACGGGAAGGGACCGCGCACCTAAACGATCTACCGAGGACTCCATGGAAGCCCCAGCCATTAAATCGTCGGCCGACGAGGCCGGCAAGAAGGGTAATCTGGTCGAGATGTCGTGGGATCCGATCACCCGCATCGTCGGGAGTCTCGGCATCTACACGAAGATCGACTTCGACAACCGGAACGTCGCCGAGTGCTACAGCACCTCGTCGATCTTCCGCGGCTACAGCAACTTCATGCAGAACAAGGATCCGCGGGACTCCCATTTCATCACGAGCCGCATCTGCGGGATCTGCGGCGACAACCACGCGACCTGTTCGGTGTACGCGCAGAACATGGCCTACGGCATCAAGCCGCCGCCGCTGGCCGAATGGATCATCAATCTCGGCGAAGCCGCCGAGTACATGTTCGATCACTGCATCTTCCAGGACAACCTGGTCGGGGTGGACTTCTGTGAGAAGATGGTGCGGGAGACGAATCCGGGCGTCTGGGAGAAGGCCAAGACGAGGGAAGCGCCCGGGGCGGAGCATCACGGCTACCGGACGATCGCCGACATCATGACGGCGCTCAACCCGTTCGAGGGCGAGTTCTACCGCGAGACGCTGCAGATGAGCCGTCTCACCCGCGAGATGTTCTGTCTGATGGAGGGGCGGCACGTCCATCCCTCGACGCTCTATCCCGGCGGCGTCGGGACCGTGCCGTCGATCCAGGTCTTCACCGACTACCAGGTGCGCCTGATGAAGTACATCGAGTTCATGAAGAAGTGCGTGCCGCTGCACGACGACCTGTTCGACTTCTTCTACGAGGCGCTGCCGGGCTACGAGGAGGTCGGTCGCCGGCGGGTCCTGCTCGGCTGCTGGGGCGCATTCAACAACCCGGAGCACGCCGACTACAAGTACGAGACGATGAGTCACTGGGGCAATGAGATGTTCGTCACCCCCGGCGTGATCGTCGACGACGAGCTCGTCACGACCGACCTGGTCGACATCAATCTGGGCATACGCATCCTGCTGGGCAGCTCCTACTACGAAGACTGGGAGGAAACGGGCGAGATGTTCGTTCGCCAGGATCCGCTCGGCAACCCGATCGACAAGCGTCATCCGTGGAATCAGACGACGATTCCGAAGCCGCAGAAGCGCAATTTCGACGAGAACTATACCTGGGTGATGTCCCCCCGGTGGTACGACGACCGCAGCGGCGACTACCTGCCGCTCGACACCGGAGGCGGCGCCATCGCGCGCCTATGGGCCACAGCGCTGGCCAACAAGGTCGACATCGGTTACGTGAAGGCTACGGGCCGCAGCGTGAAGATGCGGCTGCCGAAGACGGCGCTCAAGCCCGAGGTGGAGTTCGAGTGGGAGATACCGCAGTGGAGCAACGCGATCGAGCGTGATCGGGCCCGCACCTATTTCCAGGCGTATGCCGCCGCGGCGGGCGCTTATTTCTGCGAGCAGGCGCTCAAGGACGTTTACGCCGGGAGGACGGACACGTTTACGGATTTCGAGGTCCCCGACGAGGCGATCGGCTGCGGATTCCACGAAGCCGTACGGGGCGTTCTCTCCCACCATCTGGTGATCCGCGACAAGAAGATCGCCAACTATCATCCCTACCCGCCGACGCCCTGGAACGCGAGTCCCCGCGACCGTTTCGGCACGCCCGGGCCCTACGAAGACGCCGTCCAGGGGATGCCGATCTTCGAGGAAAACGGTCCCGATGATTTCAAAGGCATCGACATCATGCGGGCCGTCCGCAGCTTCGATCCCTGCCTGCCGTGCGGCGTGCATATGTATCTGGGCGACGGCAAGGAGCTGAACGTGAAGCATTCTCCGATGTTCGGCGCGGCCGGTTAAGTTTACTCAGGAGGCACCTCGACGTGACCGACAGTATAGAGCGCATCGACCTCCTCGTGCAGGAGATCGAGAGCCGAGATGATCCGGAATTGCGCGAAAAGGTCCGGGAGCTCCTGCAAGGCCTCCTCGACGTACACGGAACGGCGCTGGCGCGGCTTCTCGAGCACGTCTACGAGGAGAACGGGCAGGCATTCATCGATCGCGTCGCCGAGGACGAGCTGGTAGGAAGCGTCCTCGTCCTGCACGACCTGCATCCGCTCGGCCGCACGGCGCGGGTTGCGGGGGCCCTCGAGAGCGTTCGTCCCTACCTGGCCACGCATGGCGGAAACGTGGAGCTGGTCGAGGTGCGAGACGACGGTAGGGTCGTGCTGCGGCTCGAAGGAAGCTGCGACGGATGTCCATCCTCCCAGCTGACGCTGCGGCACACGATCGAAGAGGCGGTCGTGGCCGCCGCACCGGACATACGTTCGATCGAGATCGAGGACGCGCCGGACGAAGGAGCGAGAGAGCAGGGGGATGAGTTCATTCCCATGTCGGATCTGCATTGGGACGACTGCCCGTTCCCGGGACACGTTGAGGAGACCGTACCACCAGTCAAGGCGGAGCCATGAAGAAATTCGATCCACCGAAACCGGTCCACATATCCGGCACGCACAAGGGCGAGGAGACCGTGAAGGAACGCGGCAGAGAGCCCGGCCGCGGCGGCACGGGCCGCGCGTACCGCACGGCGCGCGACTCGACGAGCATCAATCCGGAGGATCGGGATCCCATCCTCCCCGCGATGCCCAACATTCCGCCGGCGTAGCATGCAGACCTCCTCACCGACCATGAGCAACCCTGTATCGGGCGACGGAGCGTTTGCCGCGCTGCGGGATTTCGTGAATGCCGGACGGCAGCGGAAGCCGGCGCGGCGACAGGTACGTGATAAGGGATCCGTCCCGCGGCAGGAGCCTGCGGAGACGTGCGACCTGTGCAGCCTGCCCGTTCCGCCGAGGCATCGCCATCTCCTCGAAATGGAGACGCGGGACGTCGCGTGCGCCTGCGACGCCTGTGCCCTTCGCTTCCACGACGTGACCGGCGGTCGTTTCAAGTTGATTCCGAGGGACGCCAGAGCCCTGCCGGACTTCCGCATGACGGAGGCCCAGTGGGCGTCGATGGGCGTGCCGATCGACCTGGCCTTCGTCTTCGTCGACTCCGTCGCGCAGAAACGGACCGCGCTGTATCCGAGCCCGGCCGGCGTCACCGAGTCCCTGTTGTCGATGCAGGCGTGGGAGGAGATCGCCGCGGCGTACCCCGCGCTGAACGACGTCGAAGAGGACGTCGAGGCGCTGCTCATCAACCGCCTCGGCGACGAGCCGCTGTATCTGATCGCCCCGATCGACGCCTGCTACGAGCTGGCCGGCCTGATTCGTCTTCACTGGCGGGGCTTCTCGGGCGGCGAGGAAGTTTGGAAAGAGGTCGACCGCTTCTTCGAGCGTCTGCAAACGCGCACTCGACATGCCTGAGCTGACTTTCAACGTCGCAGCGGCGGAACCCGCCTTCAAGGGGATTGCGCCGCTCATGCAGTTCGTTCTCCAGGTGGAGAATGCCTCGGAGGATCGCATACAGTCGATCATTCTCGAATCACAGATCCGCATCGAACCGCTGAAGCGCCGCTACGACGAGGCCGAGAAAGAGCGCCTTGTCGAGCTTTTCGGCAGGCCGGAGCGCTGGGGGCAGACGGTGCACAGCATGTTCTGGGCGCACGCCGGCGCCACGATTCCGGCCTTCGAGGCGCGCACGACCGTGCGGCTTAGCGTGCCCGTTACCTACGACCTGAACGTCGCCGCGGCGAAGTATTTCTACGGGTTGGAGGACGGGGACGTCCCCCTGATCTTTCTCTTCAGCGGCACGGTCTTCTATACGGACCCGTCCGGCCGTCTGATGATGCAGCGGGTGTCCTGGGAGAACGAGTCGGAGTACCGGATGCCGATCGGGCAGTGGAAGGACCTTATGGACCATCACTTTCCGAACGCATCGTGGCTGTATCTGCAGCGCGACGTTTTCGACGAACTCTACGCGTTCCGGCGGCGCCGCGGGCATCCGACGTGGGATGCGGCCGTCTCCCACCTGCTCGAAACGGCTCGGGAGGAGGCGGCGCCATGAAGACCGAACACGTCGACCCGATCGTCAACGCCGTCGTCTACGAGGGCCACATCCTCTATCCGTACCGGCCCACCGCGCTGAAGAACCGGCGCCGCTTTACGTTTGGCCGGGTCTACCCGCGGCCGTATTCCGAGGATCAGCGAGGCCGGGAACGGTGGACGATGACCACCGAGTGTCTCGTCGCGGCGGGCGACGTGCCGCCCGAGCTGGAAGTCCGGGTGCGCTTTCTCCACCCCATGCACCGGCAGGTGTATCGGGCGCACGGGGAGAGCCGTCCGACGTTCAGGAAGGTGCCGAATCTCGTTCTGAACGGAGAGGCCTACCACTCCTGGCAGGAAGTCGAAGAGCAGACCATCGACATGCCGGTCGTCGCCGTCGAGGATGGGGCATCGATCCGGCGCGAGGTGCGATTCGAGGCGGCGAAGCAGTTCGAGGAGATCCGGTGGGACGACGTGCTCGTGGGGGCCGTGGAGGTCCTTCGCGAGGCGATTGCGGTCGAGGTGGAGCTGGCTGTCCGGACCGTGCGCGCGGGACTGTTCAGCATCGCCGCGCACGTCCGCAACGTGACGGAGCTGCGGGGCGATATGCCGGGCGACGAGGAGGCGCTGCTTTTGCACGTGATGGCATCCACGCATACCGTCCTCCAGATCCAGGGAGGAGCATTTTTGTCGCTCACGGATCCGCCCAAGGAATATGCCGGTGCCGTCGCCGCCTGCCGCAACGACGGTACGTGGCCGGTCCTCGTCGGACGACCGGGGCAGCAGGACACGCTTCTGTCGTCCCCCATCATTCTGTACGACTATCCGAAGGTGGCGCCGGAGAGCAGAGGCGACCTGTTCGACGCGACGGAAATCGACGAGCTCCTGTCGCTGCGCATCATGACGCTCACGGATA
>CAZXHQ010000051.1:0-12344 GCA_964640145.1 uncultured Rhodothermales bacterium
GAGTCGGGCGTGGCCGCAGTACAGGAGCTCGGCGCGGAATACGGTTTCAGCGTGACCGCCACCGAAGACGCCTCTGCGTTTACGGCCGGCAACCTGGCCTCCTACGATGCGGTCGTCTTCCTGAACACGACCGGGGACGTTTTAAACGCGTCCCAGGAGGCGGCCTTCGAGGCCTATATTCGGAACGGCGGCGGATTCGTCGGCGTCCACTCGGCCGCCGATACGGAATACGATTGGGAGTGGTACGGCGGGCTCGTGGGCGGCTATTTCGACAGTCATCCCGAGACGCAGGAGGCCGACGTGGCCGTGCTGGATCCGACGCATCCCGCCACGGCGCATTTGCCGAATCGCTGGACGCGCGTCGACGAATGGTACAACTACCAGGAGAATCCGCGCGGCAACGTCCACGTCCTGGCGACGGTCGTCGAGAATAGCTACGAGGGCGGCACGATGGGTCACGACCATCCCATCGTCTGGGCCCATCTCTACGACGGCGGCCGTGCGTTCTACACCGGTCTCGGCCACACGCCGGAGAGCTACTCCGACCCGCTCTATCGCGAGCACCTGCTCGGCGGCATGCGCTGGGCGGCGGGTGTCCTCGACGCCGACGTCGCTGCGACGCGGACCGGCGCCTTCGAGGAAGTGGTGCTGAGCGATGCCACGACGTATCCCATGCAGCTCGAGGTCGCCCCTGACGGCCGCGTGTTCTGGATCGAGCGTACCGGCGCCGTGAAGGTCTGGGATCCGGAAATGGAGTCGACCGAGATGTCGGCCTACGTGCCCGTGACGGATAAAATCGAAGACGGCCTTCTCGGCATCGCTCTCGATCCTGATTTCGAGGAGAACGACTGGGTGTACCTCTATTACACGCCGATCAGCGAGGATCCGAACCGCCTCTCTCGGTTTACGATGCGCGGCAACGAGATCGACCTCAGCAGCGAGATCGTCATGCTAGAGGTCAAGATGCAGCGCGAGCGCTGCTGCCACAGCGCCGGCGAGATCATCTTCGACCACGAAGGCAACCTGTGGCTGACGACGGGGGACAACACGGGCGGCAGCGCCCCGCGTACGGATGAGCGCCCGGGACGTGAATACTTCGACGCCCAGCGGACGACCGCCAACACGAACGATCTGCGCGGCAAAATCCTCCGCATCACGCCCCAGCCGGACGGGTCCTATACCATCCCGGACGACAATCTTTTTGCGGGCGACGACGATCCCCGTACGCGTCCGGAGATCTACGTGATGGGGATGCGCAACCCGTGGCGGATCACGGTCGATTCCGAGACGGGCTGGCTCTTCTGGGGAGAGGTCGGTCCCGCCAACCAGTTCCAGGAAGATGCGATGGCCCAGGGAATGGAGGAATTCAATCTGGCGAAAGAGGCCGGCTTTTTCGGGTGGCCGTATTTCGTCGGCGACAACGGCGCCTACCGAGACTACGACTACGAATCGGAGGAGTACGGCGAATGGCCGGATCCTCAGAATCCGATCAACGACTCGCCCAACAACACGGGCATCCGCGAGCTGCCGCCTACCCAGCCGGCGTGGATCTGGTACAGCTATGGTCCCTCCGAAGAATTTCCGGAGATGGGTGTCGGTGGAATGTCCGCCGCCGCCGGCTTTCGATACCATCATGACCCGGAGACGGCCGGTCCGCGCGCTCTTCCGCCGTACTACGACGGCAAGGTGTTCATTTTCGAGTGGATGAGGAACTGGATCCAGGAGGTGCTGATCGACGAGGACGACGGGGATGTGATCGATATCGTCGAGTTTACGCCCGAGATCACCTATACGCGGCCGATCGACATGGCGCTGGGCCCCGACCAAGCGCTGTACGTGCTCGAATGGGGCGACGAGTTCTGGGGTCAGAACCGGGATGGACAGCTCGTTCGTATCGACTACTACGGCAGCGATAAGCGGCCGCCGGTCGTCGCGGCGTCCGCCGAACCCGCTTCCGGCTCCACGCCGCTGCGCGTGGAATTCAGCGCGGCCGGTTCTGAAAGCCGCAACGGCGGCTCGCTCGAATACGCCTGGGACTTCGACGGCAACGGCGTCGTCGACGCCCGCACGGCCAGCGCCTCGCACACGTACGATGCGGCAGGGTCCTACACCGCGCGCCTGACCGTGACGGACTCGGAAGGGATGTCTTCGGAAAAAGAAGTGACGGTGACGGCCGGCAATACGGCACCTCAGGTGTCGATCACCTGGCCGCCGCACGGCGGCTTCGTGCCCTTCAATACGCCGATCCCGTACCAGGTGCAGGCGACCGATGCCGAGGACGGCACCGTCGTCAGCCCCGGTCCCGAAGTGACGCTGCAGCCGTATCTGGTGCACGACACGCACACGCACCGGCTTCACGCACATCGCGGCATTTCAGGTACCTTCAACGTCGTGCCCGACTTCAGCCACAAGCCCTACATCATCGATCACCATATCCGGGTCGCTGCCAGCTACACCGATGACGGCGCCGCTGCGGCACCGGCGCTCACAGCGACCGATGAGGTGATCCTTTACCCGACCGTAGTCCAGGCGGAGAATTCGAGCAGGACGGAAGGTGCGGACCTCGTCATCACGGGCAACCGGCAGCGTCCGACGTTTGCGGAGGAGACCGATATATACATGGAGATGGAGAACGGGGGCTACGTGGCTTTCGCGCCCGTTAACCTCCACGGAATCGACGCGTTGACGCTCAGCCTCGTGCCGGAGGGCCCCGGCTCGGTGGAGGTACGTGCCGGCGGCGTCGACGGCGAGCTGCTCGCCAGAGCGACGTTGGTTCCGTCGGAAGAAGAGGTCATCGAAGAACGGGAAAGCGGTCCCCCGATCATTCATTGGATGCCGTATCGTCTGCCGATCGATCCCCCCGCCGGCACGCAGGAGCTCTACTTCGTATTTGAAGGGGAAGAACGCGGCGCCGTAGCCAGGTTCGACCGGATCGAATTCGAAGGTCCGGGCGTGCTCCGCGCCCCTGAGGGCCACGTCTCTGCCATGCGCTAAGTAGATCAATTCGCAAATATGGTTGCATATGCGTGCCGCTTCATCGCGCTCCGTGTCGTTCCGGCGCCTCGCCATAGCTTCGGCTACTATACTGCCGATGGTCGCCCTTCGGGCTCGTGTCGGCGCGCCTGGCGGAGCACGCGCATCGACCCTCATAGAACGAACCGTATTTACGAAATGATGTACTAAGGCGCGACAGAGGTCGCCTCGGTAGCGAGAGGCGGAAGGTGGGGCGCAGCGCCCCACCGGCCGGGAGGTGCCGCGCAGCGGCCTGAAGGCCCAGGGCCGCGCAGGGAGGGCCGCGGCGGGATGAAAATCGCGCCATCATAAGCGTTCGCGACCGCATCGAAATCCGCGACGTCATAGCATTCAAAGCATCGATTCACAGGCAGGTAGATCCCACGCTTCATGAAGACCTACACCATTGGAAATAGTGACGTCCAAGTCTCCGCGCTCTGTTACGGAACGGATCTCATCGGCAGCAGGATCGATCGGGAGATGTCCTTCAGACTCTTCGACGTGTTCCATGAGCGGGGCGGGACCTTTCTCGACACGGCCAATTTTTATTCGAGCTGGTTCGAGGGATGCTCGGGCGGAGAGAGCGAATCCACGATCGGCGCCTGGATGAAGGAGCGCGGCAACCGGGGCGAGATGCAGATTTCATCAAAGCTCGGGTTCGACTATCCCGACAGCGACGGAGGCCTTACGGCAGATGAGATCGAGCGGGAATGCGAAAAAAGCCTGAAGCGGCTTCAGACGGACTACATCGACGTCTATTATGCCCACCGCGACGATTTCGACACGCCCCTGGAAGAGACCATGGAGGCGTTTCACCGGCTCATCGAGAAGGGCAAGGTGCGCACGATCGGCGCGAGCAACCTGTACCTGTGGCGCATTGCCGAGGCCAACACGCTGGCCCGGGAGCACGACTGGACGCCCTACCAGGCCGTCGAGCAGCGATACACCTATCTCCGACCGCGTCACGGCGCCGATTTCGGGCCCCAGATCTTCATCACCGAAGACATGAAGAACTTCTGCAAGCATCACGAAATGACGCTCTTCGGCTACTCGGTGCTGCTGCAGGGCGCCTTCACGCGGGAAGATCGCGAGATACCGGCGCAGTTCGCAGGACCGGACTCTGACGAGCGGATTCAGGCGCTGCGGAAAGTGGCAAACGACGTCGGCGCCACCGAGAATCAGGTCGTGATCGCGTGGATGCTCCACAGCGATCCGGTGATCCTTCCCCTCTTCGGAGGGAGCAGGCCGGAGCATCTCGAAGAAAATCTCGGCGCCCTCGACGTGACGCTCACAGGCGACCAGATGCAGCTGCTCGACACGGCCGGCAACCCGAACGTGAAGAAAGCCTGGCTGAGATAGCATCCTTTCGAACCATCCTTTACCTCATACGTCCGTTCATCGGCGAGAATGATCATGGTATACTTGAAGCGATTGACCCTGAGCCTGGTCGCGGCGGCCCTCTTTGCGCCGGCGACCCTCCTCGCACAACAGCCGGAACCGGCCGTGATCTTCACGCCCGTGAAGATCGACGCGCCTGCGCACGATCCGGCCAACGATTCGTACTGGTTCGGGCCGTTCTCCGAGACGGCCTCCGTGCTCGACGTGGACAATGACGGCGACGTCGACATCGTCGCCGGCCGGAACTGGTACGAGGCGCCCCTGTGGATCAAGCACGAGGACTTCCGGTCGGGAGGCGACGTCAATGGGCCGGAGACGGAAAACAACGCCGAGTTCGCGATGGACGTCGACGGCGACGGGTGCGTGGACATCGTCAGCTCCGGCTGGATGTTCATGAAGGGCGCCTACTGGTACAGGAACCCCTGCAATAAGACCGATACGTGGGAGTCCACCAAGGTGCATCAGGCCTTCAATATGGAGGGCGTCGAGGGGCATCATGACGTCGACGGCGACGGAGACGAGGACATCCTCGTCAATCACTGGCGCCTGTATGGCGACCAGGGCCTGACCTGGCTCGAGAAAATCGATGACTACCCGTATTTCGTCGAGCACGTCATCGGCTACGAGGTCGACATGCACGGCAACGGCATGGGCGACGTCGACATGGACGGTGACGTCGACTTCGTGACGCCGCAGGGATGGTACGAGAACCCAGGCGGCGAAGCATCCAA
The DNA here is from genome assembly GCA_964640145.1 of uncultured Rhodothermales bacterium. Lineage (GTDB taxonomy): Bacteria > Bacteroidota > Rhodothermia > Rhodothermales > VXPQ01 > CAZXHQ01. The sequence goes on from CAZXHQ010000051.1 coordinate 5,142, forward strand.
AACACAGGAGTGGGCCTTCCACCGGGACTGGCACTTCGAATCGGCCAAGACGGAGCGCGCCGGCTCGGGTTCGCACCCGATCCTCGTCCACGACGTCAACGACGACGGCCTTAACGACGTCATCATCGGGTCGGCGCATGCCTACGGACTGGCATGGTACGAACAGCAGCTTACCGGCACGAACGGCGAGCGCGAGTTCGAACGGAACTGGATTGAAACGGAGCAAAGCCAGTTCCACACGCTCGCGCTCGGGGATCTCAACGGCGACGGCAAGGAGGACCTGGTCGCCGGCCGGCGCCTGTTCGCGCACTACGGCGACGACATCGGCGCCTTCGAGCCGCTCTTCATGTTCTGGTACGATCTGAGCAAAACCGCGCAGGACGAGGCGCCCGCCCGCCACGTGGTCTTCTACAACCACCTCCCGCATTTCGGCGACGAGGGGGACCTCAATCCGCCTCCCAACTACGCCTTCGGCATGGGTATGAACGTCCACGTCGCCGACATGAATGGGGATGGACGCAACGACATCGTCAATCCCAGCAAGGCCGGCCTCTACATCTTCTACAACCAGGGGCCGCCGCCTTCGCCGGGCAATGCGCTCCAGCTTCCGCCGTACGACACGTACGATACCTGGCGCCAGTGGGGCGCATACGAGACGCTCTTCAACGGGCGGGACTTCACCGGCTGGGTCGTCCCGGAAGGCGACGGTGGACACTGGAAGATCGATCAGTTCAACATCGACTACGACGCGCAGTCGGAAGCGGAAGGCACCAAGCACCTCTTCACCGAAGAAGATTTCTGCGATTACAACCTGCACGTCGAGTGGCGCTTCAAGGAGGCCTCCGGCCTGCACGACATGCCGACGATCCAGCCCGACGGCACCTACGAGACGGACGCCGAGGGCAACGTGATTACGAACCCGACCCCGAATTCGGACTCGGGCATTCTGCTCCGCGGAGAGGATCACCAGGTGAACATCTGGAACTGGAACGTCGGCTCGGGTGAGCTGTGGTCGGTGCGCACGAACGAAGACCTCGCGCCGGAGCTTCGCGCGGCGGCCGTGCCGTCGAAGCGGATGGACAACCCGATCGGCGAGTGGAACGAGTTCGACATCCAGACGATCGACGATCGCGTTTCGGTGATGCTCAACGGCGAGTGGGTCATCGAGGATGCCCGGATCCCGGGCCTGCCCGAGTGCGGCCCGATCGGGCTCCAGCATCACGGCGGCATCGACCCGGAAACCGGGGAGTTCCACCCGACCTCGAGCCTGATCCAGTTTCGCAACATCTGGATCGACGAGATCGACGAGGCCCAGAAAGCCGGGTACGCCGAGACCGAATATCCGACGGGATGGGAGATTCTGTTCGACGGCCGGGAGGAGGATATCGAGAACTGGTTTTCAGCTCCGGGCCATTCCTGGGTCGTGGAGGACGGCGTGATCGAGCTCGACCGGGAGTTCGATAACACGATGCCGAACGAACATTACCTGTGGGCGAGCGACACCTACGGCGATTTCCTCCTGGAGTTCGAGTTTAAGACGGTCGAGAACAGCAACAGTGGCATCTTCTTCCGCACGGCCGATATCGACGATCCCGTATATACCGGGTTCGAGCTGCAGGTGAACAACTCCTACGGCGCCGAGCTGAGCAAGACGAATACGACAGGTACGCTGTACGATCTCATGAAGCCCGACGTCAACGCCGTCAACCCGCCCGGACAGTGGAATCGTGCTCGGCTGTTTGCCGTCGACAACCAGGTCGTCGTCTACCTCAATGGGCGACGCATTCTCGGAGCGGACCTCGATCAGTGGACGACCGCCGGGATGAACCCCGACGGCACCGAGAACAAGTACCGGAGGCCGATCAAGGACTATGCCCGCGAGGGCTACATCGGTCTTCAGGACCACGGTCGTCCGGTCGAATACCGCAACATTCGCATCAAGCGACTCGACGCGGATTGGAACGTGCTCTTCAGCGACGAGCAGAACAACCTCGATAAGTGGCTGACGGGAGCGGATAATGCGTTCGTCGTCGAGGACGGTCTGCTGACCGTGGATCGTGCGTTCGACGGGGCCGAGCATAACCAGGACTACCTCTGGACGAAGCAGCAATACGAGCATTTCGTCCTCGAGCTGGAGTTCATGACGGCCGACGACACGAACAGCGGCATCTTCATTCGCACGTCCGACATCATGGATCCGGTGTGGACGGGGATAGAAGCGCAGGTATCCAACTCGTACGGCGGAGACCAGAGCCGCACCGGCACGGCCGGCGCGCTCTACGATCTGGTGCAGCCTGCGGCGAATCCGGTCCGTCCCCCGGGCGAGTGGAACGAGATGCGCATCACCGCGAAGGGACCGACCATCGAGGTCGAGCTGAACGGCGAGCTCATCACGGAGGCGAACCTGAACGAGTGGACGGAGACGGGCAGGAACCCTGATGGGACGGACAATAAGTTCACGCGGCCGCTCAGAGACTTCGCCCGCATCGGACACATCGGCTTGCAGGACCACGGACGTCCCGTGTGGTACCGCAACATTCGCGTTAAACGCCTCGATCCCGTGCTGAGCGAACGATGATTTTCAATCAGATCGACTCCTAGTCAGATATGCAGCGTGTTGGAGTAGCCGTAGCCGGAACCGGCTTCATAGGACCCGTCCACGTCGAGGCGCTTCGTCGTCTGGAGAACGTCCGCGTGACGGGCGTTCTGGGCAGCAGCCCCGAGAAATCCGAGCGAGCGCGCAAACGGCTCGGGCTGCCTAAGGGGTATGCGAATCTGGATGAGGTACTGGGCGACCCCGACGTGGAGGCCGTCCACCTGGCCGTCCCGAACGTACTGCATTTCGACTATGCGCGGCGCGCGCTGGAGGCCGGTAAGCACGTGATGTGCGAAAAGCCGCTTGCCATGAACGCCAGGGAGTCGGCGCAGCTCGTCAAGGTCGCTCGGAGCGGCGATCTGGAGGCCGGCGTGTGCTACAACATCCGGTTCTATCCCCTCAACCTGCACGCGCGTCGGCTCATCGCCGAGGGAGGCATCGGCGCCGTGCATGCAGTGGTGGGCAGCTACGTGCAGGACTGGCTTCTCTATGACACCGACTATAACTGGCGCGTTCTGGCCGATAAGGGCGGCGCGCTCCGCGCCCTTTCCGACATCGGCACTCACTGGATCGACCTGGTCAGTTCCATAACGGGCCTGGAGATCGAGGCCGTGATGACCGATCTGAAGACGGTCCACCCGGTCCGAAAACGTCCCGTCGGCGAGGTCGAAACCTTCACCGGCAAGCAGGAGGGATCCAGGGAGCGAGAAGAGGTCGAGATCTCGACCGAAGACTGCGGCAGCGTGCTCTTCCGGTTCAAGGGCGGTGCAAGAGGCCAGCTCTGGGTTTCCCAGGTAACGGCTGGACGCAAGAATTGCCTCCGCTATGAAATCTCGGGAGCGGAGGGCGCCATAGCCTGGAACAGCCAGAAGCCGAACGAGCTATGGATCGGCCGTCGCGACGAGCCGAACGCCGAGCTGATCCGCGACCCGGCCCTGATGTCGGATCTGGCGGGTGGCTTCACGAACTATCCCGGCGGTCACAACGAGGGCTTCCCGGACACCTTCAAGCAGTGCTTCCGTGCGTTCTATGACTCGGTCGCCGACGGCGGCTCGGCCCAACGCCTGTATCCCTCCTTCGAAGAGGGCCACAAGGAGGTCGAGCTCTGCGACGCGATGCTCCTCAGCCACCAGAAAGAGCGCTGGATCACCGTATGACCCGCCGCACCCGAGAGCGTCGTTCGAGCTGTGACCGGGATGACGGCGCGGCGGAGGCGCCCGACGTCCTCGGAAAGACCGGCACGATTCCCCTATATTACACGTGTGGCGAGGCTTCACGCCTCGTCAGGCTGCTCAAACCGACCCGTGACCCCGTACCGATGCGATTTCATTACAGCATCCCGGCCCTCCTCGCCGCGCTGTTCGCCGCGCTGCCGTCCACCGGCACGGCGCAGGACCTTCCCAGGCTGTACGTGCCGTACCTGGCCGACGCCCCCACGATCGACGGTGACCTGGAGGAATGGAAGCGAGCGGCGCATCACGACGGCGTCTGGGACATCTACCGGCTGCGTCATGCGCCCTGGTACGACGGCGGCGCCCGCAACCGCCTGACCGATCAGGCTCCCGACGAGCCCCCGCCGGAAGACGACCTCCGTGCGCGCTATTACATGGCCTGGGACGAGGAGCACCTCTATTTCGGCGCCGAGGTGATCGACAACGTCAATGACGTCGACGATCCGAACCACGCGCCGCGCCGCTGGATGTTCAAGGATGCTGTTTGCTGGTTTATGGAGGCCCCGCGAGACGACGCGCCGGAGTGGTTCGGTCGCGGGGACAACGCGTTCTGCTTCGTCGCCGACGCTGCCATGCCCGATTACGGGGCCTGGTGGCGTTATGGAACGCCCACCGAAACCTATCAGGAGGCCCCGATCCCGGACGGCGCCGCGGACTATGCTCTCCGCATGGATCCGTGGGATAGCGGCCGGGGCGACTTTATCCTGGAGGCGCGCGTGCGGATGGACGCGTTCTTCCCGATCAGCGATCCGCGGTGGGTGCCGCCGGTCGCCGGGGAGGAGTACAGCCTCATGATCGTCCATACCGACCCCGACGGCGGCGCCTATGGCGGCCACTTCATGGTCTATGGGGATGGGGACGACGATTCCACGTGGAGCCGGGTCATCCTCGTCGGCGAGCAGGAAGCCATCGAACGGCTGCCGGAATAAGTCTTCGCCAGACACACCGCACGTCATTCCACTCCCGGATATTCAATGGAGCTGACACGGAAGAGCTCGCTCGCCGAGCGCCTCGACGCCATCAACGAGTTCGATCGGGAGCCCGTCTCGGAGGAACGGCTCCAGGGGCCGGGCAACTTTATCGGGCTCTACGCCGGCGAGCACGTCGCGGGTACGGAGTTCGTGATCGGCCCGCTCTTCGTCGCGCACGGCGTGGCCGCGGGCGACCTGCTGCTGGGGCTGCTCGTGGGCAATCTGCTGGCGGTGCTCTCGTGGGCTTTCCTCTGCGCGCCTATCGCCACGAAGACGCGGCTGAATCTGTACTGGCATCTTCGAAGGATCGCCGGGCCGAACCTGCTTTTCGTCTACAACATCGTCAACGCCCTGATGTTTTGCTTCCTGGCGGGGTCGATGATCTCGGTCGCGGCGACCGCCGTCGGCATCCCGTTCGAGATGCCGATGCCGGGGCTGAACGACCTCTATCCCAGCAGCGTCGCGTGGGTGGTAACGGTCCTTCTCGTGGGCGGGGTCGTGACGCTGCTGGCCATTCTCGGCTTCGAGAAGATCGCGCAGTTTTCTAAGATCGCCTCCCCGTGGCTCTTTCTCGTTTTTCTTGCAAGTGGCGTGGCGGTGCTTCCGCAGCTCGGCGTCCACTCGATCGGTGATTTCTGGAGCGTGGCGAACGAGAAGATCTGGACGGGCGTGCCCGTGGAAGGCCGCGTCAAGTTCAGCTTCTGGCACGTCGCGTTCTTCGCCTGGTTCGCCAACATGGCCATGCACATCGGGATGGCCGACATGACCATTCTACGGTATGCCAGGAAGTGGCAGTACGGCTTCGCGAGCGCCTTCGGGATGTATCTCGGCCACTACGTGGCATGGGTCGCCTCGGGCATCCTGGTGGCGCTCGCACTGCAGATGGGAGGCGAGGTCGCGCCGGGGCCGATCGCTTACCTGGGCGCGGGCGTGGCCGGACTCATCGCCGTCCTCATCGCCGGGTGGACGACCGCCAACCCGACGATCTACCGGGCCGGGCTTGCCATGCAGACCGTCACGCCCGACTGGAAGCGCTGGAAGGTCACGCTCGCCGTCGGGATGATCACCACCATCGCCGCGCTGTTCCCCGCCGTAATGATGCGCCTGCTGGATTTCGTCGCGCTCTACGGCCTGGTTCTCATGCCGATGGGCGCCGTCATCTTCGCCGACTTCTGGATCCTCCCCAGGCTTGGACTGCAGTCCTACTACGCCGAGTGGCGGCACCTCGCCATAAGCTGGCCGGCCGCGCTGTCGTGGATCCTTACCCTCGGGGCCTGCTGGGTCCTCAACGCCATCTGGGGGTGGCAGATTTTCTTCCTCGGACTGCCCGGATGGTTCATCGCTACCGGCATTTTCGTCGGGCTCAGCATGATCCAGCAGCGATCGGAGACCCCGGAGATGGCCTCGAGCCGAACAGCCGCCGCGGCGAATCCGTCCATCCATCCACAGAATCCCTGAAGCTGATGGAAACCGTCTGGAAGGCCTTGTCTTTTATTGCCGTCGCGCTGACCGTCGTGCCGGCTTTCCTCGTCTTCGCCGGCGACCTTGCGTGGAACACGCACGCAACGCTGATGCTCGTCGGCACCGTGCTCTGGTTCGTCACGGCGCCGATGTGGATGGAAGGCTCGAAGGCGAAGCGAAAGCGGTCTGCATAGTCCGGTCGGAGGTCGCATCCGCAACCTGTTCATCGACATCCCAACGAGGTCATGCTCACCACCGATCGAATCGAAGCAGCGAACCGGGAGCACGAAGCGGCGCTCCGCCGCGATTACGAACATCTCGGCGAGCAGCTGATGCGCCGAAGCGTCGAGATCGAGGCCGTCGTGGAGAAGGTGGCCGCTTTCGAGGTCGCCGTACCGTCGTGGGCCCTCGGGACGGGCGGGACGCGCTTCGGCCGGTTCCCCGGTGAGGGGGAGCCTCGGGACGTGTACGAGAAGATGGAGGACGTCGCCGTCATCCAGCAGCTCACCCGGTCGACGCCGCGCGTATCGCTGCACATTCCGTGGGACGAGCCCGAGGATCCATCCTCGCTGCGCGCCCATGCCCGCGAGCTGAATCTCGGATTCGATGCGGTGAACTCAAACACGTTCCAGGACCAGGCGGCTCAGGCGCTGAGCTACAAATTCGGCGCCGTCGGTCACGTCGACGCGGCGGTTCGCGAGCAGGCCGTCGAACACATTCTCCACGTCACGGCCGTCGGGGAAGCGCTGGGCGCCGAAGCCGTCACGATCTGGCTCGTCGACGGCGCCAACTATCCCGGTCAGACCAACCTGCGCAAGATGTACGAACGCGTACGCGAAGGACTCAGGCAGGCCTACGCTCGCATGCCCGCGCACTGGTCGATGCTCATCGAGCACAAGCCGTTCGAGCCGGCCTTCTACGCCACGGTCGTCGCCGACTGGGG
>CAZXHQ010000052.1:0-12265 GCA_964640145.1 uncultured Rhodothermales bacterium
CATCGAGCGCAGTAGTTCGCACCGGCGGGATTCTTCCAGCCACATGCATTGCAGTAGACGCCGTCGCCGTCGGCCGCAGAGTCCTCAGAAACAGGACCGGGGCGCGGCTCGGGGATGTCGTCATGCCCCGGCTCCTCGGACGGCGGCGTCGCATCGCGGTCGTCGCCGACGGGCGTGCCGCAGAGGTCGCATCGCTCGACGCCGTCGGCGAGGCGCGCGCCGCATCCCGGGCATGTTCGACTGCTCATGATTCCGTTACTTCTTGCTGTCTCGGTCCTTTCTCGCCTTCATCGCCTTGTCGACGGCCTTTCGAAGGTCTCTGGAGGGTCGGAAGACGGGCACATAGCGCGGACCGATGCGCACCTCCTCGTTCGTCTGAGGATTGCGGGCCTTTCGGGCCTTCCGGTGCTGCACCCGGAACGAGCCGAAACCGCGCAGCTCGAGCCCGTCCCCCTCTTCGAGGGCATCCATCACGCAGGTCATGAATCCATTGACGACCGCCTCCGTCTCAATCTTCGTCAGTCCGGTACCCGTCGCGATGCGATCGATGATGTCAGCTTTCGTCACAGCCGTGCTGGTTGGTAAGTCTGCGTAACACGAACATGCGAACATAACGCCCGCCCTACGTCCATGATTCCTGCCTCGAAACGGCCGAAACGCGGTCGCTTTCTCACGCGTAGTCTCGTTGCAATTCCACAACCCCGTTCCAGCATGGCACCTCGATGCGCCTTCTTCGTCCTTCTCCCCTGCCTCCTCGCAGGACCCCATGCGCTCGCTCAGGCACCGGCAGCCTGGCAGCAGCGCGTCCACTACGAGATGGACGTCGCCGTGGACACCGAGCAGCACCAGATGCAGGCGCGTCAGGCCCTCGAATACGTCAACCATTCGCCCGACACGCTCTTCCGCGTCTTCTATCACCTCTACTTCAACGCCTTCCAGCCGCATTCCATGATGGCCGAGCGCAACCGGCAGCTTCCGGATCCCGACCCGCGCATCGTGCCCCGCATCTACAACCTGGGTCCGGAGGAGATCGGATACCACCGCATCGAATCCCTCTATCAGGACGGTGCTTCGGTCGAGTTCTCCATCTTCGATACGGTCATGAAGGTGGAGCTGGCCGAACCGATTCCACCGGGTGGCCGCAGCCTCTTCGATATGTCGTTTCAGTCTCAGATCCCGCTCCAGACCCGTCGAAGCGGTCGCGACAACCGGGAGGGCATCGACTACTCGATGGCGCAGTGGTACCCGAAGATGGCCAACTACGACGAGCGCGGATGGCATGCCGAGCCCTACGTCGGCCGTGAATTCTACTCGCCCTACGGCAGCTTCGACGTCCGCATCACGCTTCCCTCCGACTACGTCGTCGGATCGACCGGCGTGCTGCAGAATGCCGGCGAGATCGGACACGGTTACAGCGAAGACGCCGGCGCCGTCGATGCCGACTCCCTCACGTGGCACTTCACGGCCGAGAACATTCACGATTTCGCCTGGGCGGCCGATCCCGACTACGTCCACGACGTTATCGAGATGGACGACGGCCCCGCCATCCACCTGCTCTACCAGCCCGACGTATCCGACACGTGGGCGCTGCTCCATGAATGGGGGCCGGAGATCATATCTTTCTTCGGCAGCCGGTACGGCCCCTACCGGTATCCCCAGATGACCATCGCCCAGGGCGGCGACGGCGGGATGGAGTATCCCATGATCACCCTCATCACGGGCCGGCGATCACCGTCGTCGCTCCTGGGCGTGACGGCGCACGAGGTCGCCCACATGTGGTTTTACGGGATGATCGGGTCGAATGAGGCGGACTACGCGTGGATGGACGAGGGCTTCACGAGCTACGCGACGAGCGAGGTGACGGCGCACATCCAGGGCAATCCGAACCCCTCCCACGTCTCCGCTCATCTGGGCGTCCTGCAGGCCAGGCACCTGGGCCTTTTCGAGCGGCTGAACACCCCCTCGGACTGGTTCGATACCAATTTCGCATACTCCGTCGCATCGTACGCGGGCGGAGAGATGATCCTCGACATGCTCGGCTACGTGATCTCCGATTCTTTGCGCGACCGCTTCTTGCTCGCCTACCACGACCGCTTCGCCGGCCGGCACGCCGACCCGTTCGGCGTCGAAAAGGTGGCTGAGGAGGTCTCCGACCTGCAGCTCGACTGGTACTTCGAGCAGTTTGCCCACTCGACCTGGGAGCTCGATTACAAGCTCGACGGACTGGCATCCGCCCGGACGAACGGCGGGTGGGAAACCACGCTGCGTCTGAAGCGAAAGGCGCGTTCGGTGATGCCCGTCGACCTGCGGCTCACGCTCGCGGACGGATCGGAGACCTGGGTAAACATTCCGCTCAGCATCATGAGGGGCCGCAAGCCGCTGCCCTCCGACTGGGTGGCGGCCGAGCCGTGGCCGTGGACGAGTCCGCACTACGAGGTTGCGGTGACCACGCCGTCCCGCGTGGTCAGGGCCGAGATCGACCCCTTCCTGCGAACGCCCGAAGCGAACCGGCTCGACAACACGTCGGGCTTTCCCCTGCAGGCGTCCTTTCTCCAGCCTCCCGGCCAGAGCTGGAGCCGGTACGAGGTTGGATGGCGCCCGCTGGCTCAATACGCGCACGACTGGGGGTTCGGAGGCGGATTGCACGCCCGGGGGCAATATCTCTTCGACCAGTACCGGTCTCAGGCGACCTTGAAGCTGTGGCCGGAAGTGCTCTTCAGCGGCGGAGAGGAGCCTTCCGTGGGCCGGAACGGCCTCCGCATCGAGGACGTGGAGACCTCGGCTCTCGACGGCATCGACTTCGATCTGTCGCTCTCCAACGCCTTCTCGCCCGGGCCACTGCTAGAATGGTCGCTCCGGAGCCGGAAACACCTGGGTATCCTGCAAAACGACGCGCGAGTCTCGCTGCTTTTCGACCCGAAGGAGCTCCTCCAGGACAGGCAGCGCCGTCTGAGCCTCGGCCTTCGTCATCAGCATCGGAGCACAGGCCGGTCCTTCTTCAACCACGTTTCGAAGGATGTCTTCCCGGAGACCATGCTCTCCGCACATGCTCGGCTCGCCGTAACGGGCCGCCTTTTCCGCTACGTCGTCGCGGGTGAGACCGGCGGGGCGCTCGACCGTGCGTGGCAGACGCGAACGGCCAACCGCGGGTGGATCGATCTGGCCTGGGGACTTCCCCTGGGTCCGTTTACAGGCTCCCTCCGCGTCTTTGCAGGGACCGGCGGCGGCCTTGCTCGCCACAAGCAGTTCCACCTGGGAAGCGCCCCTTTCGAGGACCGATGGGCCCATGCGGCCTACCGAACTATCGGCGGCGCGTTTGCCGATCCGCTCGAGGAGGTCCACTGGGTCGCCTTCGAGGCGCCGGGTCCCGTAGCCTATCTGAGGCCTGCGGAGGCGCTGCCGGACGGCATCGCCCCCGTCGCAGGCGCGTCCAACATAGCCGCCGTCAGCGCCAGAATCCTGACGCCGAGGGCCCGGGGCGCCAGCCTCGCCCGTCCCCTCCGCGCGGAAGTCTTCATCGGAGCCGGCGAGACGTGGGAGGGCCTGTATCTCACGGACTTCACGCCCGGTAATTTCGTCATGGACGCCGGGGTCGGTCTGCGCTACGACCTGTCGCGCCTCTCCGGATTCGATCGGTGGATAGATCAATCCGACGTGCTGTCGAACCTGACGCTTACGGCACGCTTTCCAGTCTGGGCGAGCGACCCGCTTCGGACAGACGAGCCGAACCCCCTAGCGTTTCGATGGCTCGTCGGCGTGCAGCTCGGGGATCTCCCATGGCACTAAGTAGAGGCGGTGAACGTTTGACGTCGCTGATCGGTATGTGCAATACGATTACGAAAGAACCTTCAACTTTCGACGGTCAACCGAAGTACATTCTGTAAGCCGGTGCACTTAGAATCGTATATATCCTGACAGCGCCGTGCGCCTCGAGCGAGCTGCTATCCCATACGATCAGCACGCCATGAGCGACGTGCCCGCGACGTATCGGATGCTGGCCGCGCACTACGGCAACGAAACCGAAGGAGCGGACATGACCGGCCGCATCACGCTCGAGGAGGTCCGCCGCTTCGTCGCCGAACACGTGGCGCGCCTGCTCGACCGCAACCCGGAACTCCTCATGAGCATCCTCTACCGCATCGACGTCGCGGAAGAGGAGGTGCGGTCCGTGCTTGCGCGCGCGCGGCGCGAAGACATCCCGCAGCAGCTGGCGGACCTGATCGTCGAGCGGCAGCTCGAAAAGGCCGCGATGCGCCGGCGCTATCGCAGCGCCCTCCACCGTTAACGGATATCATCGAATGCGATCCGCTATCTTCCTTGTCCTCGTCGCGGCCGCCGTCGTGGCGGCGTGCGGCGTCGAACCGGACGCGGAGGCCGTCATCCGCCAGGCCGTCGCAGCCCACGGGGGCGAGCAACTGGACGAGGTCGTCGTCGAGTTCGATTTTCGGGAGTATCACTACACTATCATCCTCGACGGCGGACGGTTTCAGTACGAACGGGAGCGTCCGGATTCCGCCGGCCATATCCGCGACGTCGTCAACAATGACGGCTTCTACCGGGAGATCGACGGCGAGCGTGTAGATCTTCCGGAAGACCGCGCGGCCGCGTACTTTTCTTCGCTCAACTCGGTCGCGTATTTTATGCTGCTGCCCTTCAAGCTGACGGATGAGGCCGTTCGGGCCCGCTACCTATCCGAGACGGTGGTCGAAGGCGAGCCGTACCATGAGATTGAAGTAACGTTCGCACCAGAGGGAGGTGGCCGCGATTATCAGGATCGATTCGTCTACTGGATTCACCGCGATCGTCATACGATGGATTACCTGGCCTACGACTACGTTACGGGCGAGACCGGCACGCGATTTCGACAGGCCTTCAACACGCGTACCGTAGGAGGCATACGGTTTCAGGACTATTACAATTACATCTCGCCCGTGATTTCGTCTCCCGGCGACCCGATCGAAAATCTGGACGACTACCTGGAGAACGGGACGCTGGAGCTTCTATCAACCATCGAAGCGAACAACATCACCGTCGAGCCCCTTGACGGTCAGGTACGATGATCCATCGTATATTGCAGATCGACTGCATGTCAAGTACGCCGGGGCTTCCGCGGCGCTGTCTGTATTCTCTACCCATCTAGCATGAGACGTCGTCATGAATACCAAAACGCTTACCGGGTCGCTTCTACTTCTTTGCATGCTGGCGCTAGGCGTGCTGTCGGCTCGTCCGGCCGCCGCGCAGGACGTCGTGCCGGCCCCCGAACCGCGGCCCAGTCCGATGGCCGTCGCCCAGGCGACCCTGAGCGACGGGACGTACGTGGTCGTTCGCTACAGCTCACCGCGCATGCGCGGCCGAGACATCTTCGGGGGACTCGTGCCGCTCGGGGAGGTGTGGCGCCTCGGCGCGAATGAAGCCACGGAAATCACGGTGACGCAGGACGTCATGTTCGGCGGGACGCGCCTTCCTGCGGGCACCTATGCCCTGTTCACCATACCGAACGAAGACAGCTGGACGCTCATCTTGAATGAGAATCTGGGCCAGTGGGGCGCCTTCTCCTACGACGAGGAGGCCGATTTTGCGCGCGTCGAGGTGCCGGCTCAAAGGAGCGACAAGATCCACGAAGCCTTCACCGTCACGCTCGAGCCGAATGCGGACGAATCGGCCGCTTCGCTCAGCATGGTCTGGGATCAGACCCGAGTGACCGTACCGATCGAAGCGACCGACTAGCGCGCCGGCGAGGTACCCGGATGTGTGAACGAAGTGGAGAACGCGAAGGATGACCGTGGCACAGCAGGAAGGACTGGACGTCGAAGCGGAAGGAACCGGGATCTCGCGTCCCCTGAGTCGACAGGTAAACCTGCTGGGGACGCTTCTCGGTCAGGCCATCCGCCAGCAGGCCGGCAAGGAGATGCTCGATCTGGTGGAGGAGCTCAGGAAGGCGTGCAAGGAGGCCATCCTCAACGAGGACCCCGGCCCGCGCCTCGCGACGGCGGAGCGCACTGCCGGGTTCGCATTCGAGGAGATTCTCTGGCTGCTTCGCGCCTACACCGCGTTCTTCCACCTGGTCAACAAGGCGGAGCAGGAGGAGATCATCCGGATCAACAGGGACCGTGCCCGCCGCAGCACGCCGGACCGCCCCCGGTCCGAGTCGATCCTCGAGGCGATTCACCAGCTCAAGGAGCAGGGATACTCGCGTTCAGACGTGATCGATCTCCTGGGGAGGCTCGACATCCAGCCGACGCTCACGGCGCATCCCACCGAGGCGCGGCGGCGGAGCATTCTCTACAAACAGCAGCACATCGCCCAACTCCTCTCGTCGATGAACCGGGTCAACCAGACCCCGGAGGAGGAAGAGCACGTCTTCATCGAGATCCGCAACCAGATCGCGCTCCTGCTCTCCACCGACGAAGTACGAGCCGAGCGGCCCAGCGTGGAGGACGAGGTCGAGCAGGGCCTCTACTTCATGCGCAATGCGATCTGGGATACGATTCCGGAGATATACGAGGATATCCGAAACGGCCTTCGCACCTACTACGAGGGCTCCGAGGAGCTGCCCGTATTTCTACGGTATCGATCCTGGATCGGCAGCGACCGGGACGGGAATCCGAACGTGACGGCGGACGTAACGCGGCGTACGTTCGCCCGGCAGCGGCTCACCGCCTTCGAGCTGTTCTTTTCGGAGCTGCGCGAGCTGCGGCGAGAGCTCAGCATCTCGAGCAGGCAGGCGCCCGTGCCAGAGGAGCTCTACGAGGCGATCGAGGCCGAGCGCGCCGAGCTCGCCCTCGACGAGCAGGTGCAGCGCGTCTACCAGCATGAACCCTATCGGCTGAAGCTGAGCTACATGATGCAGCGCATCCATCGGCTCCGCGCGGAAGCGCGCGCCGTCCTCGACGAAGGCGCCCGCCTTCCCGACCGCGATGGAGGGCGCGCGTGGGACTACGACAGCGGGGCGTTCGTGGCCGACCTGGAACTCCTTGAACGTTGCCTGACGCAGACGGGCTTCGGAACGTACGTGGAGACGGGCCTGCTGCGACGCATCCTCGTTCGTGCCCGCACGTTCGGCTTCCATATGGCCGCGCTCGACGTCCGCCAGCACAGCGGCGTGCACGAAGAGGCGCTGTGCGCGCTGCTGCGCACGGCAGGTGTACACGACGATTACGCAGCGTTGGGTGAGCAGGAGAAGATCGATCTCTTGACGCGTGAACTGGAGAATCCTCGCCCGCTCGTCCTGCGCGATGCACCGCTCGACGACACGGCCCGGCTCGTCCTCGAGAGTTTCGAGGTGATTCGCGAGATCGTCGACCAGGAGCCGCTCGCCATGGGCAGCTATATCATCAGCATGACGCACACGGTGAGCGACATGCTGGAGACCATGCTGCTGGCCAAAGAAGCCGGGCTGTGGCGGATGATGGATGGAGCGATCGTCTGCCCGCTGGACATCGTTCCGCTCTTCGAGACTATCGAGGACCTGTCGGAGGCGGATGCGTTGATGCACATCCTCTTCACGAACCCTCTCTATCGCAAGCAGCTCGAAGCGCGCGGTCATTTTCAAGAAATCATGCTCGGCTATTCCGATTCCAACAAGGACGGCGGATACTGGATGGCCAACTGGGCGCTCCACAAGGCGCAGAAAGATCTGGGCAGCATGTGCCGGGAGCACGATGTCAGCCTTCGCCTTTTTCACGGACGCGGCGGGACGGTCGGTCGCGGCGGCGGACGGGCCAACCAGGCCATTCTGGCCATGCCGCCCGTCGTGCACAACGGGCGTATCCGCTTTACCGAGCAGGGAGAGGTCATCTCGTTCCGCTACGCGCTTCCGGACATCACGCGTCGGCATCTCGAACAGATCGTCAATGCCATGATCGTAAGCACGGCTACGGGCGCGCGGCGCGATGGGCAGGTGCGTCACGTAGTGCAGCCGGATGAGGTGGAACTCCTCGAAACGATCGCATCTCTCTCGATGGAGACGTATCGAGATCTCATCGACGACCCGGAGCTGTGGCTCTGGTACACGCAGGTCACACCGATCGAACAGATCAGCCGGCTGCCTATTGCGTCGCGGCCGGTTTCCCGCGGATCAGCGCAGGAGGTAGATTTCGAGGGGCTTCGTGCCATACCGTGGGTGTTTGCCTGGACGCAGACCCGGTACCTCGTGCCGGGCTGGTTCGGGACCGGCAGCAGCCTCACGGCGCTCGTCGAGCAGCGCCCGGAAGCCTTGCAGAAGCTGCGCGAACTCTATCAGAACTGGGCGTTCTTCCGGGCGGTCGTCAACAGTGCGCAGCGAGAGATGGCCCGCGCCCGCTTCGAGATCTCGAAATACTACGAGCAGCTGGCCGAATCGCCATCCGGGGCGCACATCCCGAAAAAGATCGCCGACGACTTCCGCAAGGCCCGGGAGATCATCCTCCAGATCACCGGACAGGACGAGCTGCTCGGCAACAGCCCCGTCATTCTCAAGTCCATCTTCCTCCGCAATCCGTATACCGACGTGCTCAACCTCCTGCAGGTGGAGCTTATCCGCCGCTATCGACGCGCGTCGGACGAAGATGAACGCGAGGCGCTGCGCCAGGCTCTTTTCCTGAGCATCAACGGCATCGCCGCGGCCATGCAGAGCACCGGCTGAATCGAGACGTCGATCCGCAACTCGCGAGGCCGGCGCCCTTGCGCCGTGGCGGTCAGAGAGCCCGCGGCGCGCGGCGCTCGAAGAGGAAGAGCGTGTGCCGATAGAGACCCGTCGGCGCGAAAAAGTCGTCTTGGTCGACCAGACGAACGTCGCCGGCCGCCTCGATCAGGCGCTGCTGCTCGGCCGGGGCTCGGATGTAGTCGCCGCGGTCGGCCGCGTACAGAAGCCGGGCCACCGGATGCCACGGGATCGGATACAGATCCAGCACGAAGAGGAACCGGGAGCCGGGCATCACTCGCCGTAAGAGCGCCGCCACGTCGTCGTCGGACAGGTGATGCAGGACGCTGACCATCTGGACCAGGTCGTACGCACCCGGGACGTCCTCTCGCGTCGGGTCGAGCACCCGAAAGGTCTTGCCGGACTCCCCATCGTAGCGCGCTCGTGCGGCGCGGATGAAGGCTTCGGAAACGTCGATGCCGAGATAGGCCCCTCGGGCCGTCGTGGCCCAGTTTCCCGTGCCGCAGCCTACGTCGAGGACGCTCTCGTAGGGCACGTCGCGGAGAAAACGACGAATGCGGCGACCTTTGCCGCCGTCGACGAGCGTCTGATATCCGTCGAAGACGGCGGGGTGATCGAATAGGCCTTGCAGGACTCGGTAGATCGATGCGATGGGATCGTGCTCGCGAGGAGCCTTCGTAGAGGTGGTGGCGCGCCCGCCGTCAGACACCTGTCGTGACCCGGATGAGTTCCTCTACGGTCGATTCGCCCGCCGCAACCAGCGCGCGTGCGGTCGCGCTCACCCGTTGCATCCCCTCGCGGACGGCGATCTGTCGCACCAGATCCTCATCGTCGCCCTTTCCCAGCGCAAGGTGCCTCCGGATGGCCGGCGAGACGGGCATGACCTCCACGACCACACGGGAACCGTCGAAGCCCGTTCCGCCGCAGCGCCTGCACGACGCCTCGTCCGCCCGAGCGTGAAAGGAGCCGCCCGCAATTTCGCCGGCAGTATAGCCGAGCCGCCGCAGGAGCGCTCCGTCCACGTGCGTCGCCTCGACCCTGCATGCAGAGCAGAGTACGCGCAGGCGCCGCTGCGACGCGACCATCTCGACGGCGTACGCGCTCAGCATCGGATCGACCCCCATGCGCGCGAGTTTCCCAAGAGCGGCGGCCCCGTCCCGAGCGGATATTTTGGCGAGGACCAGGCATCCGGAATGCGAGAGCGTCAGGGCGCCCTCGGCCACAGGGCGATTCGTGAGCTCACCGGCCACGACCACGTCCGCATCGTGCCGGGCGATCGCCTCGAGCACGTCCACATCGCTCATGCGAGCATTCCGCCGGACGGGCAGCACGGCGTCGTGAGCGCAGCCGCCTTCATCCAGGGTCACGATCACCGACGCCCCTACGGAGACGTCAGCCAGGAGCGCCTCCACCGTCTCACTTCTGCCGGAATCGGGCGGGCCGGCCACGAGGATCGTGCCCCGTCCGCTCCGGACCGCGGTGCGCAGGCGATCGGCAGCTTCTGCTGGAAGAGAGGCATCCTGCAGCGAGGGGCGTCCGACGGGTCTTTCACGGACGGCGATGGCCATACTCTCGAGGCAGCTTCCGCGCTCTACCGGCAGGGCGGATACGGAAAATCGAACGGGACGTCCGTCCACCACACGGTGCATCACCGCCGTCCGGGCCGTACCGTCCTCGCGCGGCTCCGACAGTCCCGCGGAGGCTCTGAAGTGCAAGATGACGTCCTCTACCGGGGCCTCGGACGCCTCGATCCACGGCATCAATGCGCCGCGCACGCGGAAGTCGATGCGCGCGCCGCGGCCGGCAGGCCGCACGTGTACGGCGCTGGCCGACTGCCGGACGGCTGCCGCCAAGCAATGCTCGGCGAGATCGCCGGCGCCGGCCGGGGCACGGTCGGCGAGATCGCCGGGCGCCGCCGCGCAGCGTGCCGGGGACGCCGCCGAGTCGCCTTCTCGGTGTGCGAGGTCACCGCCTCGCATACCGTCACCTTCTTCGACCCGGCCCATCCGGGCGGGGCTGCCGTCACCCTGCGGAGCTCCCGCGTCGTCCTCGGACAGGAGCCCGGAAGGTCGCAAGCGCGCCGGCTCCACGGTCGACGGCTGAAGAATGGCGTGTATGTCGGCTAGCGGGAGGTATCGAAGGTTCGATGTGGCCAGACCGAGCTGCCGGAGCAAGCGAGCGGCCTCGGGCCTGGTGGGATCATGCGAGGCGAAGACGAGCCGTTCTCGATCCGTGCCAGGATCGATCTCGCGCTGCACGGGAAGCACGCGCAGCTGCAGGAGACGCTCCCAGTCACGCTCGGAAAGCTGCGCGGCGCAGTCTGCCATCACGGTGCGTGCCGCCCCCGGATCCACCTGAATCCGAGCATGTCCGAACGTCCTCGCCGCCTCGGCGAGAACGCGATCCCCGTCCACATTCGGTTCGCCGGCCAACGCTCTCCACAGCGTGCCGGCGCCCTTCTCGCGAACGCGGCACCATGCCCGTTCCACGTCTTCCATGGATACGGCCTGCTTGAACAGCAGCGCCGTCACCACCGGGTCGTCGAGATCGAGTGCGGAGAACCTGGGGGACGGCTCGGGCCTCGCCTCTCCATCACGTCCGTCTCCCGAGCGGCCTGTGCAGCGCTCGCCGGCGCCCGTCCCCTGGGCGTCGAGGTCGGACCACACGTGCCACGTCGGATACGACGCCCCGGAGGCGTCGTCGTACGGACGTAAAGGAGATGCAGGATCTGATAGCATGGCCAAATAGGAATCGATCGCAACGGACCGAGACGCGCTGTCCACAGAACGTATGGAAGGTATCGGCCGCCTTCGGGGGCACTTAAGCGCGCCGCCTCAGCCGACGGCGCCGTCGGACAACCGGTTCTCAATGGCCGCCGGCTGGAGGGGCGCGTCGTCCCGGTGCCTCTCCGCACCGTCGGCCCCGAGGATCACGACGAGGAAGTCGTCCTCATCGACGCCGAAGGAAGTGCGCAGCTCGTCGGCTGACGACTCATCGATTCGCTCCCCGTCGGCCGTGCTCGTTCCGTTCGCGAGCACGAGGACCAGGACGGCCTTCAGCCGCCTGGCTGTCCCGTCGTCTTGAATGAGAGCCACCTGGTTCTCGAAGGCCGGGCTGCGCTCCGAAGGCGCAAAGACGAGTATGATGGGCCGCCGGCCGCGGAGGTCGTCGAGGCGGAATGTGACGGGATTCTCGGCCATAAGGCAAGGCGAATTGGGGAAACGAGAGGCGGCGCATCCCGTGGAACATCACCGCTTCTTCACTCGGCGCCCTCCACGGGACCACGTTCTTGTCGATTGTATGCCGCTATTTTAGGTGCTGATCCGTGGCGAAGCGCGTGTAGCCTTTTCGTTGCATGCCCCGTATACGGATCACCGGCTTAGACATCAATTCGTGAGTACGGTACCATATGAGCGCCGCTGCATCGCGCTCCGCGTCGTTGCGCCTCCTCGCCAGAGCGCAGCTATGCGCTGCCGTCATTCGCCCTTCGGGCTCGTGTCGGCGCGCCTAGCGGAGCACACGCATCGACCCTCATAGTACGCTACCGTATTTACGAAATAACGTACTCCGAACGAAACAGACCGCTGTTCACCATGCCCTGCCTTCTCGCCCTGCTGGCGCTCT
>CAZXHQ010000053.1:0-12176 GCA_964640145.1 uncultured Rhodothermales bacterium
GGTTTGATCGTTTCGAGCTCTTCTTTGGAGAACGGGAGGAACTGGCCGTCACCGACGGGGAGCGCCTTGATGGTGTCCTCCCAGTCGACAGGCCCCTCGCACCCGTCGCAGTGCCGCTCGTAGCGGATCGGCGTCATGCACTCCTTGCACAGCAGCTTGAACCCGATGCTGCGCTGGCTGACCGCCGAATACAGCTTGATCGGGATGCTGACCAGCCCAAAAGAGATTGTCCCGTTCCACACCGATCTCATCTTGCCACCTCACGTTTGTCCCGACCGCTTAGGATGGGTGTTAACCAGCCGGCGGAGCGGCTGTTTTCGGCGGAATAACCTTGTTGCAGTTGTCCGTGCAGGCAGCCGTTAGAGGAGGGAGACGAGATAGATGATCGTCGCGATCCCGCCGACGACGACGGCGAGAGGGACCAGGAGGAGAAAGGAGAGAAAGAGCCAATCGCCGGCCGGCGAGGATTCGGGCTCGTCCAGCCGCTTATGCAGCAGCCGAAGGTTGCGGAGGTTGGCTTTGTAGACCGCGTCGAAGAGGTCGCCTGCGATCGGGACGGTCCCCGCGATCGCCTCGAGGACGACGTTGGCGAGCATCCGAATCAGCGTCGATTTCGGTACGCGGAAGCGCGCCGCCTCGATGACGATATAGGAGCCGAGGAGGAGTCCGACCGCGTCGCCGAGCCCCGGTATGAGCCCGATCACGGCGTCGTAGCCGATCCTGTATCCGATGCCGGGGATCCGGATGGATTCGTCGAGCAGCACGGCCAGCCTCTTCAGTCTCCGGAGGCGGTCTTCGCGGCCGAGATGCGACCTGTCACGGTGCGACGACAGCATGATTCACGTCAGACGTCACGTCCCCGCCGAGTAGTCGGTCGCATACGCCACCTGCTCGTCGGTCAGCGAGTCGATGGTGAGTCCCATCGTCTCCAGCTTGATGCCGGCAATCTCCTGATCGAGCTCCACGGGAAGGTCGATGACGGTATTCTCGAGCGTCTCGCCGCGCTGGTGGGCTTCAACGAGATTCAGGAGCGCGTTGAACTGGTTGGCGAAGCTCATGTCCATGACCTCCGACGGATGCCCCTCCGCAGCAGCGAGATTCACGAGCCGCCCGTCGGCCAGTACGAAGATGCTCTTGCCGTTTTCGAGCGTGTACTCGCGGTTGCTGTCGCGCACCAGCCGGGCGTCCGTGGAAAGCTCGGCAAGCTCCTTCAGATTGAGCTCGACGTCGTAGTGGCCCGTATTGCAGACCACCGCGCCGTCCTTCATCTTGATGAAGTGGTGGCCCCGGATCACGTCCTTCATGCCCGTGGCCGTGACGAAGATGTCTCCGATCTCGGCCGCCTCATCCATCGTCATGACGCGGCAGCCTTCGAGGGTCGCCTTCAATGCCGCCGTCGGCTTGACTTCGGTGACGATGACGTTGGCGCCCATTCCGCGGGCCCGCAGGGCCACGCCCCGTCCGCAGTGGCCGTAGCCAGCGACGACGAAGTTCTTGCCGGCCAGGAGGACGGAGGAGGCGCGAAGTATGCCGTCTAGCGTGCTCTGACCCGTGCCGTAGACGTTGTCGAAGTCCCACTTGGTCTCCGCATCGTTGACGGCGTAGACCGGGTAGAGGAGCTTGCCGTCCTCGGCCATCGCGCGGAGGCGGTGGACGCCCGTCGTGGTTTCCTCGCTTCCCCCGATGATGTGATCGGCCATCTCCGGAAACTTATTGTGCACCCGGAAGATGAGGTCGGCCCCATCGTCGAGCGTGAGGTGAGGCGGCTCGTCGATCGTGCGATCGATGCTCCAGTAGAATTCCTCCACGTTCTGGCCGTGCCAGGCGTAGATCTCGATTCCTGCCTCGGCGAGCGCCGCAGACACTTCATCATTCGTACTGAGCGGGTTGCAGCCCGACCATGCCACGTCGGCGCCGCATGCGGCGAAGGTCTCGACGAGCACGGCGGTCTCCTTCGTTACGTGGAGACAGCCCGTAATCTTGTAGCCTTCGAAGGGTTTCGATTTCGAATACCTCTCCCGCAGCCTCATGAGGACGGGCATACGGCTCTCGGCCCATTCGATGCGAAGACGGCCCGCGTCGGCCAGTGCCAGATCGCGGACTTTATAGGCGCCTTCTTTGTAATCCATGGTCTTCGTACCTGTTCTGGGTAATACGTCGTCTTGTGCGGGAGACGTAAGCTACAAAGCGGCGCGGGGGAATGCTCCCGGTACCCCAAAATTTCAATCCGCCGGACGGTCAGTGAACCACGACCATACGTTCCGAGCGCGTGCCGTGCGGCGTCTCCAGATACAATATGTACACCCCGCTGGCCAGATCCCGTGCCTCAACCTGCACCGTGTACGACCCCGGTTCGTGCCGTGCGTGGCGGAGGACGGAGACGCGGCGGCCCAGCACGTCGAAAACGGACAGGCGCACGGGCACGGATTCTTCCCCCGCGATGGTGTACGAAATGGTCGTTCGATCCACGACCGGATCGGGGAAGTTGGCGTGCAGTGCGAAGGCTCGCTCCGTGGTAAACTCCTCGTCCGCAGTGGTCGACCGATACGAGATGTCGCCGATGATCCACGTCTCCTCTACCTCGAGGGCTCGGGGCGATGCAAGATCGATGCGCAGCCGGACCGACCGGCCCGCATGCGCGCCGAGATCGAATACGATTTCCGACAATCCCTCCGACGTCCCGCTGAAGACGGCCTCTCCCGCCATGGGGTGGTCGTCGGCGCCGGACAGCGTGGCCGGGTAGGGCTCCTCCGGCATCAGTACCGTCCACGACGACCCGTCGTCCGTGGAGATCTTGACGTTGCCGCCCATGCCGGGCTCGAGGTGGTATGCGTGTTCGAGGATAACTTCGTTGGTCTCGCCGTTCGAGGAGACCGTAAACGGCTGGAGGACGAGGCTGGACCTCTCCACGTCCGCCGCATCGGAGGCGATCCACTGCCTGCCGAAGCGTCGCCAGGCCCCGGTGGCGACGGCATTCCCGAGGACGGACGTCCGCTGCTCCGCCCGAAAATCCACCACGAAGGGCGCTCCATAGACGGTCTCGTTTCCGTCGAAGTCCCGCAGCAGCAGCTCATAGTCGATCCGGTCGCCCGGCGAGAAGGTCGCCGGAGGAACGATGAACCCCTCGTAGACGCTCGCGTCCGTACCGGACATGGCCAGGCGCACGGCGCCGGTCCGGGTGCCGTCCCGGTCGGTGATCTCGTAGCGGGAGAGGACGGCCTCGAGGCCGGTATCGTCTACGGCCATGATGGAAACGGAGGGCGGCTCATCCTGGCCCGGGAGGCGAACGACCCGATCGGGCGGCAGTCCCTCCGCAGAGGGCGGCTCGCCGTCGGCGGGCAGCTCAGTGGCAATCGCGATGTCGTCGACGTACCAACCCGCGAAGTACAGCGCATCCTCACCGTTGCCCACGTCGGTGGCGAAGTCGAAACGGAGGCGCACGTCGCCGGCATCGGGCAGCTCGACGATTTCGCGGCGCCAGCCGTAGCTGTATCCACCGAATGCCGGCTGCCCTCCCAGCGGGTTTCCATACTCGTCAGCGATCCTTCCGTTGTAGCCGCCCCGCGGCTCGATCGTGGACCAGGTCTCTCCGCCGTCTACGGAGACTTTGACGTTTCCGCCGTCCCAGATGTCCGCCAGCTCGTCGAACACGCCCGGCTCGGCGAGGCCGCCGTGTTCGAAATCGTACCAGTGCCAGAAGATAAGATAGGCGGGACCGAGCCCCTGCAGATCGAGCGGGGGCAGCGTGAGCGTCGAGCGGCTCGTCGTATCGGGGTACGCGCCGCCGGGTACGGTCGCCCACACGCGCTCTCCTGAATGCGCGGAGCGCAGGCCGAAGGTCGGCCGTCCGACCGACCAGCTTCCTGTCGCGATAAGCCCTTCGTTGATGCCCTCGAAATCGAAGGCCTGCAGCACGCCGGACCGGACGAGCTCGAAGGAGAACGTCCCCTCGGCCGGAGCGGCCGCTTCGTTGCCGGCCTCCGACGCATCCTGCGCGACGATGCGGTATTCGACCACGTCCCCTTCCTCGACGGGCTGGCTCGGCTCGGGAAATCGGCCCCGATACGCCTCCGCCGCCGTTTCGAACGCGAACGAGCCGGCGCTGTGCGCCCCGCCGCGAATCTCGTACTCGACCCAGACGGAGTCGACTCCCAGATTGTCCTCCACCTCGGCATACAGGGTGACCGGCCAGGCAATCAGCGAGGCGCGGCCCGGGGCGTCGTGCCGGATGACGGGCGGGACGTGGTCGGGACCGACGTCGAAGGCGTACGTCTCGGTGGGCGCGGAGGTGGGCAGACGCCGCCGGCGCCCCTGCTCGTCGACGGCTTCGACGTAGTAGCGGACCGTCGCCGCCTCCTTCGGGACCGGCAGCTCCCCGGCAAACCGGTTGTCCGTCGTCGGCTCGAGCATGAGATGCTGGAACGACCCGTCGTCCACCGCGAACACGACGAACACGCTGTCTACGGGCGAGGTGGTGGCAGACGCCGCGGCCTCGATGCGCACCGTCCCACCGGTCTGCTCGGTGGCCTTGACCGGTTCGTGGTCGAGGATCGGACCGAACTGGGACGGATCGACGTAGCCCGCCTCGCCGAGCTCCTGGACCAGGATGCTGCTGTAGCGGCCCCCGTACAGGTCGAAGTCGGCCTGAATAAGCGCCTCGGCGGCATCCGCAAAGTTCGAGCTCGTGCCGAGATAGGCGTGCGAGGCGAGGTTGAGGCGGTCGAGCACGCGCCGTCCGACCTGCGGATAGATGTCCATCAGCGTCGTCGCCCAGAGCAACCCCCACTGGTAATAATCGTAAATGATCTGGCAGCCGGGCGCCTCGTAGGACATGTCGTCGGGGTACCGGCCGTCGTGGTCGAGCGTGCGGCCCGGCCAGCACGGCATGTTGCCGTCCCAGGTGTACAGGCGCCGCCAGTTGTGCTCGGGAATCTGCGGATCCTCTTCGGAGAGATAGCGCGAATAGGAAGCGGCCCAGTAGTCCGACCATCCCTCGTGAAGGGCGTTGCCCTCGAAGTGGCCGGTCAGCCCGGGCCGCGTGAAGTTGAGCAGAGCGTGGGCGTACTCGTGCCAGACGACGTCGGCGTCTTCGGCATCGTCGATGCCGCCGGTGCCGAAACGAATGAGGTTGACGCGGTCGAAGTTCGAGTCGTCGCGCGGGAACGCCCGCGGGTCGACGTTCACCGGCTCGTTCTTGATCGGAAACAGTTCCGACTCGGTGAACCCGAGCGACTGCACGTAGCGCTGGCTCTTGTCGATGTGGTAATAGACGTTGACGGCCTCGAAGCGGTCGTCCGCGCGCGTGTACGTGAAGGCATTTGGAGACGGCTCCGCCGGGACGGCTTCCGCGTCGCCCTGGATGTGCACGTAGGGGCCGCTCAGGCGATAGAGACCGTCCTCGCCCTGCGTGATGCCCCGCAGCGTGACGAGGAAGCGCTGGTCGTTCAGGGCGGGCGTGTCCGCGTCGTCGCCGTCCACGTACTCCCCGCCGTATGGGACGTCTGCCGACGTCAAGGGGTCGGGATCGAACACGTAGCCGGTGCCGTCGACCGCATTCGGCGTCGTGCCGCCGGATGCCTCGTGCAGTCCACGACCCGCTTGCGCCGACACTTCGATCTCCACGGCGTGCCCATGCAGCGACACGTCGAGCATGTGGATGATCTCCCCCGTGCGCGCGTCTACGAGTACTTCCCAGGCGACGGCATGGTCGTCCGAGGCGGCGGTTACCGTCCAGGCGAGCCGAGGCGGCTTGGAAGGATAGACGACGAGCTCGGGCCCCGACGTCGACAGACCGCGCAGTCCGGCCGTCTGCGCGATGCGGACGGCCTGGGTCCCGGAGATCTGCGGGACGGCGTCGAACGACGTCACCTGGTCGAGGTGCGACACGTAGCCGTTCACGACCATCGTCGGTTGTCCCGACTTGTCGAGGTTCACGGAGACGTCGCGGCGATAGACCGGCACGCCTGCAAGCATCTGTCGCAGGCGGACGTGATGCGCGAAGCGGCCGCCGCGCACGTGCTCGACGATGAGCTCGTCGGGATCGCTCTCGATGCCGTAGCTCGGACCGAGCCGCCGGAGGTGCTCGCGGGCCGCCGCCTCCGGAGGCAGTCCGGCCGGTACCCGATCGCGAATGCGGTACCGCGCTCGATATACGCCCGTGTGCAGATCCACCCGCCCGTCCCGGGCGGGCCGCGTTCGAATCGACGTGACGGTATCCTCGGCGACGGCCCTGCCGCGCAGGTCGGGACGAAGCGTCTGCAGGGCTGCCTCCCGCACGGATAGCCTCGACGGCGCGCCTTCCTGTGCTCGTGCGATCGACGCGCCGAAGGCGAGCAGGATGCAGACTGCAACGGCTTTTCGCATGGGGACGGACATACGACGGCGGAGGGGCGGACCTTCAGACGCGCCCCGCCGACCGCGGTTTCCGAAACAGGACAGCGTAAGACGCTGGAATCGCTTCAGTTAGGCCAGCTGCCTGGCCGTATCCTTCAGCGCCTCGACGGCGTCGAGAGCTTCCCACGAAAATTCGCTCCGTCCGAAGTGGCCGTACGCGGCCGTCGGCCGGAATTTCGGTTTCAGCAGATCGAGTCGCTGGATGATGGCCGAGGGACGCAGATCGAAGACCTCGCGCACGGCGCGGACGAGCTGAAGGTCCGGCACTACGCCCGTGCCGTTGCTGAGCACGTCGATGGAAACGGGCTCGGAGACGCCGATGGCGTAGGCAATCTGGACCTCCACCTCTTCGGCAAGCTCGGCGGCGACGATGTTCTTGGCAACGTGCCGCGCCGCATAGGCCGCCGAGCGGTCGACCTTCGACGGATCCTTTCCGCTGAAGGCGCCGCCGCCGTGGGCGCCCTTGCCCCCGTACGTATCGACGATAATTTTGCGACCCGTAAGACCGGTGTCGCCGTGCGGGCCGCCGATGACGAAGCGGCCCGTGGGATTGACGTGCAGGATGAGGTCATCGTCGAGCAGAACCTCGTCGACGACGCGCGGAATCAGATGTTCGCGCACGTCGGCCTCGATCCGCTCGAGCGTGACGTCCTCATCGTGCTGCGTCGAGATGACGATGGTGTGAACCCGCCGGGGTGTTCTGCGGTCGTCCTCATACTCGATCGTGACCTGGCTCTTGGAGTCCGGCCGAAGATATGGCATGACCTCCGAGTGCTTTCGGATATCCGCCAGCTCGCGGACGAGCGCATGCGCGTAGGAGATGGGCAGGGGCATGAGGGTCTCGGACTCGCGCGAGGCGTAGCCGAACATCATGCCCTGGTCGCCGGCTCCCTGGTCCTTGTGGAGGCCCGCGTTAGAATCCACCCCCTGCTTGATGTCCGCGCTCTGCTCGTGGATGGTGCTGAGCACGCCGCACGACTCGGCGTCGAATCGCAGGGCCGGATCGATGTACCCGATGTCCCGGATAACGTCGCGGGCGATGGTCTGCACGTCCACGTAGGCATTCGTCGTCACCTCGCCGGAGAGGACGACCAGACCCGTCGTGACGAGCGTTTCGACGGCCACGCGGCTGTAGGGATCCTGCTCGAGAAGGGCGTCGAGAATGGCATCGGAGATCTGATCGGCAATCTTGTCCGGGTGTCCCTCGGAGACCGATTCGGACGTAAACAGATAAGACATGCAGCAACGGATAAGTGATCGGATGTAGACGAGCGCCGGTGCGGACGTCGCACCCGCTTCTCCAGGAGTACTCGAGTAAAAAAGAATGCGAACGTCAGGCGCTTAAGATAGATTCAACGCATCTGATACTCAAAGTAAATTCACCCGCCATCCGTCGAGCGCGCGTCCGGCGCGGTCCGTCAGCTCGAAGCGCTCATCGAAGCCTTTCGGAGGTTCGTGGAGGATCCTTCGATCGAGGGGCGGGTCGCCCGTCTCGATCGCTCGGCTCGATATCTCCGACGTCTCCCGCTTCAGACGGGCGCCGCCTGAGGGGACCTCCTGCCGGTGAAGTCTTTCTTCGCACATCTTTAACGGACGCCCCGTTCCGACGGCGGGATCAAATGGGCGTCCCAGGCGCGTTGCAACGTCGGCGCAACACCCGGGAAGCGCGCCTCTCGCCGTGATGAGGTCATGGCGACTCCGCCCGCCGGCAACCGGCACCGCGAGCGAAATTGCTTCTGCAAGGATGCTACCGTAGCTTTTGACGATCAACCCTGAGGTTTTTCCGTGGGCCGCGTTCCGGACCCGAGGACCGACCATCGTTACTCGCAACATATAGGAGGCTTCAGTATGGCGAACGATATCGAAGGCAAAGTCACGTCCATCATCGTCGAAAAGCTCGGCGTCGAAGAATCGGACATCACTCCGGACGCATCGTTCACGAACGATCTCGGCGCGGACTCCCTCGACACGGTCGAGCTCATTATGGAATTCGAAAAGGAGTTCGACATCACCATTCCCGACGAGGATGCAGAGAAGATCGCCACGGTCGGTGACGCCATAGACTATCTCCAGCAGAAGACGGCGTAGTGCGCTGCCAGCCCGACCGGCTCCTGTCGGCCGGGCGTCCTTATCTTTATCCGGCGAAGATCCTACCGATTCATGCATACCCGACGTAGAGTCGTAATCACCGGCATGGGCGCTCTGACGCCGCTGGGAAACTCCGCCGACAGCTTCTGGGAGGCCATGATGCGCTCCGAGAGCGGAGCGACGCCCATCACCCTGTTCGACGCCGAGCGGTTCGAGACGCAGTTCGCGTGTGAGGTGAAGGGCTTCGACGCGAACGGGCTTCTGGGACGCAAGATGGCCCGACGGCTCGACCGTTTCTCGCAGCTCGGACTGGTCGTGGCCGAACAGGCCGTACGGGATGCCGGACTCGACGGCGACCTCCCTCAGGAGACGAAGGACCGTATCGGCGTCGTCTTCGGCAGCGGCATTGGCGGGCTGCAGACATTTCAGGAACAGACGGCTATCCACATCCAGGAGGGTCCCCGCAGAATCTCGCCGTTCTTTATTCCCATGATGATTCCGGACATCGCGAGCGGACACATCTCGATGCAGTACGGCTTCCGGGGCCCCAACTACTGCATCGTCTCCGCCTGTGCGACCGGCAACAACAACATCGGCGACGCCTTTCTACTGATTCAGCGCGGATCGGCGGACGCCATCCTGTGCGGCGGTGCCGAGGCGAGCGTCACCGAGCTCGGCGTGGGTGGGTTCAACGCCCTCAAGGCATTGTCGACGCGCAACGACGAGCCGGCGAAGGCCAGCCGGCCCTTCGATGCTGACCGGGACGGATTTGTGCTCGGAGAGGGCGCCGGCGCCTTGATGCTGGAAGATCTGGAGCATGCAAAAGATCGCGGCGCGACCATCTATGCCGAGATTATCGGCGTGGGGATGTCGGCCGACGCACATCACATCACGGCGCCCGATCCGGACGGCGCCGGCGCCGCGCTGGCGATGCGGTCACTGCTCGCCGACGCCGATATCGGTCCGAGCGACGTCGATTACCTGAACATGCACGGCACGTCCACACCCCTGGGCGACGTGGCCGAAACGAAGGCCATCAAACAGGTATTCGGCAAGCATGCGTACGAGATGAACCTGTCCTCGACCAAGAGCATGACGGGGCACCTTCTCGGCGCCGCCGGCGCCATCGAAGCCGTGGCCGCCATCCTGGCGACCCGGCACGACCGCGTGCCTCCGACGATCAACTTCGAAACGCCGGATCCGCAATGCGACCTGAACTACACGTTCAACGAGCCGCAGAATCGGACCGTGAACATCGCCCTCAGCAATGCCTTCGGCTTCGGGGGACACAACACGTCTCTTGCTTTTAAGAAGTACGTCGACTGAGGCTTCGCCATTGAGCGTAGGCGGTTGGCAGTTGGCGGTGGCATCAATTCCTTGATACGCCATACCGACATGGGTTACCCTGGCGGGACGGGTGACCACCAACTGCCGACCGAAAAACCTCCAGCCGTCACGCTCTTACCGGAACACGATCTCATCGACGCGATCGTCGCCCAACCTTTCGTTGAGGCGATCTCGCCACCTCGATCGATCGAGATGAAGATCCTGGCGCCGTCCGGGACTGGTAATTTTTACGAAGAGCTTCCGGCCGCGCATCCACGCACTGGCCGTCGCCGCATTCACGTCCGGACCTGCCAGCGCGGCCCACGCTTCCACGACGTCCGCCTCATCCAGGTCTTTGCGGATACCGAGGCGGTCGACGACCGCCTCGAGCAATTCTCCGAGCTTCTGCGGGCCTTCAGATCGAGCCATTAGTTCGGCGTCTCTGGTTCTTACTTGACCACCGGCACTTCCCGTGACGGTTCCGGCGCTTCATGCGGCACGGGCCGTTCGGAGCCGGGCTCCCCGACCGGTTCCGGAAGCGCCCGCCAGACGAGGACGGCCATCACCGTGATGGAAACGGATGCCAGGGCCGTGTTGCTCAGATACCCGTACCTCGCGTAGGCGGGCCCGGCCAGCGCTCCGCTGATCCCGATCCCAACCTGACCGACCGCGACGGCCAGGCTCATCAGGATCCCGCGCCTGTCGGATGAAACCAGCGAGCTCAAGAGAGACTGAAGCGGGCTGATCCGCATGGCCACCATGACCATGGCGAAGCCGAAGAGCAGGTAGGCGATCCACATGTTGCGCACGAGGTACGTGGTGGACAGCATCACGACGGCGAGGCCGAGGCAGGACCAGATGAC
This sequence comes from uncultured Rhodothermales bacterium, assembly GCA_964640145.1. GTDB lineage: Bacteria > Bacteroidota > Rhodothermia > Rhodothermales > VXPQ01 > CAZXHQ01. Next base: position 10,671 of record CAZXHQ010000053.1, read on the forward strand.
GAGGGGTTTTCGACCAATCCGATCCGACAGCTTACCCGCCGCGGGGCCGGTGAGCACGTTTGCCATCCCCCCGAAAAGGAAAAGGGAGGCGATGGCTTCGCCGCCGACGCCCAGCGTGTGCTCGAGCCAGGTCGGCAGGTAGACGACGTACAGCCCGATGCTGAAGAACATGAGGAAATACGCCGCACAGGCGGCGCCCGTCACGGGATCTCGAATCAGGTTCCAGTAGTCGGCGGCGGCGCGGGAAACCGACAGGCGACGCTCGTCTCGATGCACGTCGGGCTGCGGTACGACGCGCCAAATGAGCAGGAAGGCCCCGGCCATGGTGAAGCCGAACATGAGGAACGGCCATCGGAAGTTGATCAGCTCCGCGAGCAGCGTGCCGAGCGGGATACCGATGATCTGCCCGAAGGCAATGCCGCTCATGACCCACCCGTTCGCCCAGCCGCGCCGGTGGTATGGAAAATAATCGCCCACGTAGGCGACCGCCGCTCCGCTCAGGGTGCCCCCGGCACTGCCGGCGAGTGCCCGAACGACCAGCAGGGAAAGATACGTATCGGCGACGCCGTGCAGGAAGAGACAGACCGACATGAAGCCGGTGCCGACGAGCAGGATGCGGCGGCGGCCGATCTTGTCCGAGATCGGACCCGTCATCAGCGCGAAGACGCTCAGCATGACCGCGTAGGAAGTCACGAGCGTACCGAGAAGCGACTCCGGCACGGCCAGCGACTCACCGATGCGAGGAAGGATCGGGGAGATGATGATCACCTGGCTGCTGGCGGAGAAGACCATCAGCCACAGGGCGAACAGAACCAGGTACTGGTTGGAGGAGCGTTCAGGCAACGGCGGGTACAGGGTTCAGAGCGCCACGGCCGAGGTGGCGCCTGGGAGAAGGCATCCGGTACGACGAAAACTTGCGAAGATAGGCGACCCGCACCCGCCGAGACGGCCCGTTATGAAACGGTAACGGCCTGCTAACATCCAGGTAACAACGTGGCGGTAGGTTGCGGGTGCAAGTAGCTGCAGTCACGAGCTGCACTCCTTCCGAGCAGCCACCTACCACCACGATCACGCCCACCTGAATGATACGGATTACAGCGGGGTACGGCGGCGCCCTGGCCGCACTCTTCATTTGGTTCGGAGTTACGTCAACAGCTTTCGGGCAAACGGGATCCATCGCGGGCACGATCGTCGATTCCGAAACCGGAGAGACGCTCATCGGCGCCAACGTCGTCGTAGACGGGACGTCGAGCGGCTCGACGACCGACCTCGACGGCCACTACGTCGTTCATAGCCTTGAGCCGGGTACCTATACCCTGGGCTTCTCGTATATCGGATATTCGTCGAAGACGGTTACCGGGGTAGACGTCCGGGCCGGCGAGACGAGCAGGATCGACCTGACGCTCGCCCCGAAGGCCGTCGGGCTCGACGAGGTGATCGTCGAAGCGCGCGCGCTGGAAAATACGGACGCCGCGCTCTTGAGGCGGCGCCAAAGAGCGGCCGGCG
>CAZXHQ010000054.1:0-12167 GCA_964640145.1 uncultured Rhodothermales bacterium
ACGCACCGAGGTCGAACTTGTCGAAGGCGAACTGCTGGTTGTCGCGCACCGACGAAGTGGTCAGGGCCATACGGTAGCGACCCCGCGCCAGGTGGAGGAAGTCCATCACGCCTGGGACGAGCTGCAGGTCGACGAGCAGGCGGCGGTACGTCGTCTCCTTGGCTTCGACGAGCGCCGCGACGTCGTGGCCGTCTGTACCGTATTCCGACACGATCCGTTCGAAGACCTTCTGCTCGGTCATCCCTTTGAAGCTGGCGAACTCGGCCTCCGGGACCGGGAGTTCATGCTCTCGAAAGATGATCCGCTGCGCTTCTTCGTGGATGGGTTCGGAGTCGATGACGACGCCGTCCATATCGAGCAGCAGGGCCTTAATGGTCGGCATGGCGGGGCGATGGTTGAGTGGTAAGCAGGTGCTTCAGCGCGTCAGCGCGGCCGTCGTTCGGGGCCGGTTCCAGGCCGAGGAGGCCGCACATGAGCTCGTAGAGCTGTATGATCTCGACCGAATCCACCTCCACGCCGCGCCGGAACGAGGGCCCCATGGCCACGAAGAGTCCGCCCATGGACGGCGCACGGTGGTCGTACCCGTGGGATCCGCCCCGAAAGCTCTCCGGCCTGTCGACGAGCCGGTCGCGCGTGGCGATGGACCAGCCTGCTTCGGCTACCGCGATCAGGGGCGGCGTGCGCGGATGTTCGACGCGGTAGTGCTCCGGCAGATCCTCTTTCCAGTAGACGTCGAGGTGCGGCTCGGCGCGGAGCGCCTCATACGTCGCCTCCTCGGCACCCGCTTCGGGGTACATCATGAGGACCGGGTGCCGGCGGATGATCCGCGCCTGCGAAGGATCGAAGGAGCGATCCAGGACGATGACGCGCTCCGGGCTCGTTTCGGCCATGCCGTGATCCGAGATCACGATGAGGTGGATGCGGTCGAGCAGGGCGCGCGCTTCGAGCCCGTCGAGCAGCCGTCCGACGTAGCCGTCCACCGCTTCGACCGCGCCGGCGACCTCTCGCGAATCGGGCCCGTGCTCGTGACCGGCAACGTCGAGCTCGTCGAAATACAGCGTGATGAATGTCGGCCGCTCGTCCGCAGGAAGCTCGAGCCAGGAGAATACGTGGTCGACCCGCTCCTCCCCGGGTACGCTCGCGTCGAATGCGCGCCAGTAGGACGGTCGGACGCCCTGGATGGCCGCCTCCGAACCCGGCCAGTAGTACGTCGCCGCGGTCTGCCCCTGTTGCTCGGCCGTAACCCAGATCGGTTCGCCCTGCCACCACCGGCCGTCGGCGATCGCTTCTCGGTTCGACAGGCTGAAGTAGGCCCCTCGCTCCGGGTCGTACACCGAATTGGAGATGATGCCGTGGCGGTCCGGATAGAGGCCGGTCACCGCAGAGTAGTGATTGGGGAAGGTTTCGGTCGGAAAGACCGGGACGAGCTTCGAGGCGCGTACGCCCTGCGCCGCGATCCGGTCGAGCGCGGGCGTGTCGTGACGGTCCAGGTAGTCCCAGCGAAAGCCGTCGAGCGAGACGAGTACGAGGGTGGGTTCGAGGGCGTCCTCCTGCGGGGACTCCGACGCACAGACTGCGGAGAATAAGCTCACCGCAAAGAGCACGGCGGCGAGGGGCCGTGCCGCCCGAGTAGCGGACGGACCCGAGGGGGCGAAAAGGCGCGTGACGCCTCGGAGAGGCAACGGCATGAGGGTGGCTGGCTGTCCTATCGATGCGCACGATGAACGGACGCCGCCTCGTCAGGATCCGCGCGGCGCCGCTACGACCGTCCGAAGAAATAATAGAGGATGCAGCCCAGGACGGGAAAGAAGATGATGATAAGAGCCCAGAGGACTTTATCACCCGTGGACTTCGGCCCGCCGGCCAGCTCGATGAGCGCGATGATGTCGAGAATGACGATCACGGCGCCGCAGCAGCTCAGCGACCAGAAGTTGCTGACGCGCTCGAGCAGGTTCGGTCCGCAGCCGGCCAGCAGGACGGCCAGCGGCATGAGGAGGCAGGCCCTGGCAGGAAGGCGGTGCGTTTGACGCATGCGGCTCAGGATGGTTGTCGAAGAAGGTGCCGGAGTCGGCGGCGTGAGGTAAATACGAACCAGCGACCACACGTGCAGTACGGAGCGGTTCGTGGGCAGGTTACGTTGATGGAAGATCTGCCGGCGCAGGCCCGCGTCTCGCTCGCGCCCGGCGGGCGGAACCGCCCTTGCGGGCCGCCTGTTTTACAGCACCGTTTCAGGCATTCGGCATCCGCGTTCAGCTTTCCCCGCCATGAACATCGGTCCGCTTCGCTTCGGCCCGTATCCGCTCTTTCTCGCGCCCATGGAGGACGTGAGTGATCCGCCGTTTCGCATCCTGTGCAAGCGGTACGGCGCCGACATGCTCTACACGGAGTTCATCTCCAGCGGCGGTCTGGTCTACGACGCGGACGATTCGCACCAGAAGCTGGACATCTACGAAGAGGAGCGGCCGGTCGGTATTCAGATCTTCGGCGGCAACATCGAGCAGGTGCGGGAGGCCGTACCCATCGTCGATCGCGCCAACCCGGATCTCATCGACATTAATTTCGGGTGTCCCGTGCGGAAGGTCGTCTGCAAGGACGGCGGCGCGGGCATCCTGCGCAATCTACCGAAGATGCGGAAGATCACCGAGGCCGTGATCGAGCAAGCGTCGCGGCCCGTGACGGTCAAGACCCGCCTGGGCTGGAACAACCAGTCCATAAAAATCCTCGAGGTGGCCCGGATGCTCGAAGACATCGGCGTGCTGGCACTGGCCGTCCACGCCCGCACGAGGAGCCAGATGTACACGGGCGAGGCGCGGTGGGAATGGCTCCGCCGGATCCGGGAGGAGGGCGTGCGGGAGATCCCGCTGATCGGCAACGGTGACGCGACCGATCCGCAGAAGATTAAGGCCATGTTCGACGAGACGGGCGTCGACGCCGTCATGATCGGCCGCGGCGCCATCGGCAACCCGTGGATTTTTCGGGAGGCGAAGGCGTATCTCGAGACGGGTGAACGGTTGGACCCGCCCACCTGGGAGGAGCGCCTCTCGGTCGTCGCCGAACACCTCAGCTTGAAGTGCGAGTGGCTCGGTGAGCGCAAAGGCGTGCTCGAGATGCGGCGCCAGTACGGAGGCTACTTCAAGGGCTTTCGCAATGCAAGCAATCTTCGCGCTGCCCTCATGGAAGAGGACGAGAAAGAGGGCGTCCTCGACGTGCTGCTCAACTTTAGAGAGGACGAGCCGGAGATCAGAGTCCCCGCAGCCTCGTTGCGGTCGAGGACGAAGGTGCGGGCGGTGAAGCCCGCGGTCGTGCCCGTCGGCGGGTGACGCTTACGGGTTTCGCCGGGGGCGGCGCATCAGGGCCTCGTCGAGGGCATAGAGCGTCACACCGACGCTGCCGAAGACGGCGAGCGCCAGGAAGGGCCTCCAGATGACGAATCCGCCGATCGCCCCGAGCAGACCGCCCAGGTACTTGATGTAGTTGAGCTGTTCGTTCGACGTGGTCTTGATGAGGGCTTCCAGCTTGCGCTCGTCGTAGCGCTCCATGTTGCTTACGATCATGCCGTAGACGTCGAGCTGCTCGACGAAGGCCAGGACGGCGCGCGTCACCCATGCTTCGATGTCGTCGGAGCGCTCTTCGATTTTCTCGGGGAGGCGGTCGAGCAGGTGGTCGACGGCGTCGAGCGCCGCGTCGAGCGACGAGGGGAGCTCGCGTACGGCCGCCTCCAGCCTCCGCTGGAAGTCTTCTTCGTTCCAGAACCGGTACGCACGCAGGGCGATGCCCGTCCAGCCCGTGCCGGCGAGCGTCTGGATCTTCTCCTCCATAAGCTCGAGAATGCGGCTGCGGACGGCCTGAGAGGAGAGCACGCTGTCGAGATAGTCGGCCGTCAGGACCTTGAGCTCACGCCGAAATGCCGGGTCCTCGACGACGCCGCGCGTGGCCGCGAGCGTGAGATCCCGGTACTTCCCGATGATGCCCGACTCCTCGATCTTCGCCTTGATGATCTCCTCGTTGATCAGCTCGTCGGAGATGGCCGTTGCGAGGCGGAAGATGACGCGCTCGCGCTGGGCGGGAATGAGGCCCTGCCCGAAGATCGGGCGGCGCTCGCGGGGATTGAAGAGCATCGTAATGGCGAGCCAGTTCGTAAAGAACCCGATCAGCCCGCTGACGGAAACGATGCGAAGCAGTCCGTCGAGCTCCATCGATAGTCCGGCGGCGCTGACCGAGATGCCGGGGAAATCCCACAGAAAGCTGGCGCAGAAGAGGGCCGCCAGCAGCCAGGGAATGGCCTGGAGGTAGGGCAGCAGTCGCGCGTGCGCGCCGACCGATCGCGGCGGTTCGGCCGGCCCCGGTGCCCGATCGGGCAGCGGCGGCAGGTGCCGGCGCACGTACACGCCGACGAGACGGCGAAGCTCGCGAAAACGGACGCCGGTCAGCGCCTTCGCATCCTCCACGGTCGGCTCGTCGCTCGTGCCGCCGGCTGCCGCATCGATGTCTGTTCGGTCTGGTTGTTTCACGCCTACGACGGCCAGCCTAGAAAAGGTCGACCAGAGCCATGTGCTTGAGGTACTTCTCGGGATCGTTCCGGATTGCTTCGAGGAGGGCGTTCAGCGACGAGAAGGTCGAATCCATCTTTTCGTAGAGGGTCGGGTCGTTGACCAGCCGCGCCAGCGTGCCCTCGCCCGTATTCACCTTTGCGAGGATCTCGTCGAGCGTGTGCGTACTGCGGTCGAGCGTGGAAAGGGACCGATCGAGCTGGGTCATCGATCGGTTGAGCTTCGTGATCGCCGCGGCCAGCGTATCGGCGCTGGCGTCCGAGAACCCGGAAACGTCCTCCGAGAAGGCCTCCAGATTCCCGATCGTCTGGCGGATGGAAACCTGCTCCGTGCGCAGCGTCTGAGCCAGCGTCTGGGAGGCCTGTCGAAGGGCCAGCAGCGTCGGCTCCACGTTGCCCTGGGCGCCGTCGAAGAGCACCTCCGCACTTTCGAGAGCTTGATTCGCGTTGGTGAGCACCTCCTCGACCTGCCCGGCGAGCTTCGGGCCTCGACTCGTAACCATGTCGAGGACGTCCGCCTGTTCTCTACCCGGCACGAAGCCGCCCTCGGGTATCCGGGCGTTCCCGGCGGGACCGAGATGCACGTTCAGCTGGATGCTGGCAAGCGCGGCGATGCCGGCGATGGTCGCGTACGAACCCTCCGGGATGCGCACGTCCCGGTCCACGTAAAATTGTACGCGGACGTTTTCGCCCGCCGGATCGAGCTCCACGGCGTCGACGGCGCCGACCCGGACGCCGTTGACGCGAACGCCGCTTCCCTTCGCAAGCCCGCTGACGGATTCGAAGGAGGTGTTCAGCCCGTAGGTGCCCCGGAACAGCGGTACGTCTTCGAGGAACCGGATGCCCAGCACAAAGATCACGGCGGCTATCACGATGCTCACGCCCACCGTCAGCTCTTTGGAATATTTCACGGAAGTGTCAGGTCGTTATGTTTATACGGGGGCCGCGTTCTGCCGGCCGATCGAATACTCGTTGGCGCGCACGAAGCTGAGCAGCGCCTCATTGTCGCTCTCGTGCATCTCCTCGACCGTGCCCGACCACGCGATCCGGGCCTTGTGGATGAACGCGATCCGATCTGCAATGGACAAGACCGAGTGCATGTCGTGCGTGATAACCACACTGGTCACGTTCAGGTGCTCGTTCAAGGAACTGATCAGCGCGTCGATGCGGTTCGACGTCTCCGGATCGAGGCCGCTGGTGGGCTCGTCGTAGATAATGTACTTCGGCTGCAGGGCGATGGCGCGGGCCAGGGCGACGCGCTTCCGCATCCCCCCGGAAAGCTCCGACGGCATCTTGCCGGCAATGTCGGAGAGGTGAACCATCTCGAGACACTGCTGGACGTGTTCGCGCACCTCGCTGTCGGCCTGGTCGGTGAACGTCCGGAGCGGGAAGGCCACGTTTTCGAAGGCCGACATAGAGTCGAACAGCGCGCCGCCCTGGAAGAGGACGCCGAACTTTCGGCGAACGCGGCGCAGCTCCATGTACGTGACGTCGTTGATGTCGAGGCCGTCGACGAGCACGCGGCCCTCGTCCGGTCTTAGCAGTCCGATCGCATGCTTCATGAGGACGCTCTTGCCCGAGCCGGATCGTCCGATGACGGCGAGCGTCTCCCCTTCGCGGATGTCGAGGCAGACGTCCTCGAGGACGGTGATGCCTTCGAACCTCTTGTGGATGTGTTCCAGCTTGATCATGCTTACAGAAGAAGGACAGCCAGAATCAGGTCGGCCACCAGGATGAAGACGCAGCTCATTACGGCCGCCTGCGTCGTGCTCGAGCCGACGCCCTCGGCGCCGCCCGACGTAAAGTAGCCTTTATAACACGATATGGACGTGATGATGAAGCCGAAGACGAGGGACTTGACCAATCCGAAGACGGCGTCGAACGGACGAAAGAAGTCGCGGGCTCCCTGGAAGTACTCGGCCGTGGTAAGATAGTCGCCCACGTTGGCCACCAGCACCCCGCCGCTGATACCGACGAAGCAGGCGGCGACGTACAGCACCGGAAACATGATGACGCCCGCCAGGATGCGCGGAGCGATCAGGTAGCTGGTAGAATTGAGGCCCATAGCTTCCAGCGCATCGATCTGCTCGGTGACCCGCATCGTGCCGAGCTCGGCGGCGATGCGGGCGCCGACGCGGCCGGCGAGGATGAAGCCGGTCACCACGGCGCCGAGCTCGAGAATCATGGAGGGGGCCACGATGGCCCCGATCACCGTCGGCGGGATGAAGGGGGAGACGAGCTGGTAGGAGGCCTGCACCGTGGTGACCGCCCCGGAGAAGGCGGCGGCCAGCGTCACGATCGGGAGCGACTCGATCCCGATGCGCATCATCTGGTCCAGCGTATTGTCGCGATACGTCCGGCAGTCGTCCAGCGAGAGGAACGCGTTGAAGATCAGCAGCACGTATCGGCCGAGTATGTGGAAGGGTTTCGCAACCCAGGTCAGCGGGTACGGCATCACGGGGACGTCCGGTAGCGTGGATCGGTGAAATGCATCCGTGAGCGTCGAACGGCCTCCGCCCTTCGTGGTTCGGCGCCCGCCGCTCTTCGGCGTATGCTGAATTACGGACTGACGATGCAGTGGGCAGTATGTACCTACGAATCGAATGGTTCCTGCCGCCGGCCCGACGGCGGCCGGCAGGCTGCGAGGCGTGACATTCTGTTGTCACCTTCCGGCTCTTTCTTGCTGAAAAAGACATCGAGCAGCACCAAACGAGATGGCGAAGACGAAGACGCGCTACGTCTGTCAGGAATGCGGCCATGCGGCACATCGGTGGATGGGGCAGTGCCCGCAGTGTGACAGCTGGAATACGTTTGTGGAGGAGGTAGTGTCGAACGGGGTCAGGGCGCGCGTGTCGACGCTGCAGACGGTGAAGAGATCCGGTACTCCGACGTCGCTGAAGGACGTCGAGCTCGGCGCGGAGACCCGTATCAGCACGGGGGTGGGCGAGCTGGACCGCGTCCTCGGGGGCGGCATCATGCACGGATCACTGATTCTCATCGCGGGCGACCCGGGGATCGGCAAGAGCACGCTCATGACGGAGCTGGGCAAGTATCTACCGGAACGTTCCATCCTCTACGTGACGGGGGAGGAATCGGTGCGCCAGGTGAAGCTGCGCGCCGGGCGCCTGGGCGTGGATTCGGATCGGTTCTTCCTGCTGTCGGAGACCAACATCGAGGCGATCATCGACGCCGCACAGCGGGCGGAGCCCGACGTCATGGTCGTCGATTCCATCCAGACCGTCTTCCGGCCCGACGTGCAGAGCGCGCCGGGGTCGGTCAGCCAGGTCCGGGAAAGCGCCTCGGCGCTGCTTCAGCTCACCAAGGAGATGGACTTCCCCACGTTTCTCGTCGGGCACGTCACGAAGCAGGGGTCCATTGCCGGACCGCGCGTGCTGGAGCACATGGTGGACACGGTTCTGCATTTCGAGGGCGATCGCCACCACGCCTTTCGGATCCTGCGCAGCGTCAAGAATCGCTTCGGCTCGACGAACGAGATCGGCGTGTTCGAGATGCGCCAGACGGGCCTGCACGAGGTCAAGAACCCGAGCGAGATTTTTTTGTCGGAGCGCGGCTACGACGTCAGCGGCTCGTCGGTGGTCTGCTCGATGGAAGGCACCCGGCCGGTCCTGGTGGAGATCCAGGCCCTGGTCACGCCGACGTCGTACGGCACGCCGCAGCGGACGGCCACAGGGTTCGATGCGAAGCGGCTTCAGATGCTGCTCGCCGTGCTGGAGAAACGCGAAGGCCTGCGGGTATCCTCCCAGGACGTCTTCGTGAATGCCGCCGGGGGCGTACGGCTCGACGAGCCGGCCGTCGATCTGGGCGTCATCGTGGCCGTGGCGTCGTCGTTTCGAGAGCTCCCCATCGACCGGCGGACGCTGTTCGTCGGAGAGATCGGCCTGGGCGGCGAGCTGCGGTCGGTGGGCATGATCGAGTTCCGCCTGAAGGAGGCGCAGAAGCTCGGATTCGAGCGCGCCGTCATTCCCGAAAGCAACGTGAAGGGCTCCGGCGCGCCCGGACTCGAAGTGATCGGTGCGGCCTCCGTGCATCACGTGCTGGACCTGGTGCTGTAGCGGCCGTAGATGGCGCGGTTCCCTGCTCCGATCCGGCGGCCTCTCGCCACGGAGTGGCCTGCCGTCGCGAAGACCCGGCGCGGTCGGACCGGGAGGTCGGGCGCCGCGAGGGCCCTGCGCGGCCGGACCGGGAGGTCGCGCGCCGCGGTCGGACCTAAAACCACCTCCTCCCGCGCCGGGCGGTAATGATGCCCGTGTTCATCCCGACCCAATGCATCGAGCCGTTGTAGCGGCCGTGCTCCATCTTGACGCAACGATCCATCACGACATCCATTCCCGCATTTTCGGCGATCTCGCCGGCCTCCGGGCTGACGACGCGAAGCTGCAGCCACAGCGACTTCGCGCCGATCTCCGCCGCCTCTGCAGCGATGGCGGGGCACTCTCGGCTCGGACGAAAGACGTCCACCATGTCTATCTCGCGGGGAATAGCGGCCAGGTCGGGGTAGGCCGTCCTCCCCTGCCACGTGTCGATGGTGGGGTTGACGGGAACGACGTCGTAGCCGGCATACTCGAGGTAGGTCGCCACGAAGTGGCTCGCCTTCTGGCGGTCCGACGAGAGGCCGACGATCGCGATCGTGTTCGTGTTCGCCAGCAGATCGCGAATGGTCGCCGTATTCTGGTAACGTGCTCGAAGCTCGGGCTCGAGGGCCGAGTTCAGCGTGAGATCGCATGCAAGGCTTCGTCCAGATCCCATATCAGGTCGTCTAAGGTTTCGAGTCCGATCGATAGCCGGATCATCTCCGGCCGAACGCCGCTCTCGCGCAGCTCCTCGTCCGACAGCTGCTGATGCGTCGTCGACGCCGGATGGATGACGAGGCTGCGGGCGTCGCCGACGTTCGCGAGATGTGAGAACAGCTGGAGCGATTCGATAAACTGTTTGCCGGCCAGGCGGGGTCCGTCGGCGCCGTACTCGACTCCGAAGGAGAATACCGCGCCCGGCCCTTCCGGCAGGTACTTGTCGGCCAGGGGGCGGTAGGGGCTGTCGGCCAGACCGGCGTAGTTGACCCAGGCCACGCGGGGATGGTCGCCCAGGAATTCGGCCACACCGCGGGCATTGGCCACGTGCCGCTCCATCCGTACGGATAGCGTCTCGAGGCCCTGGATGAGCAGGAATGCGTCGAAGGGCGACTGCGCGGCGCCGACGTCCCGGAGCGTCTCGGCCCGCGCCTTCATCAGAAAGCCGTGGTGGCCGAACGTGTCGAAAAAGCGTAGTCCGTGATAGGAAGGAGACGGATCCGCGACGGAGGGGTATCGACTGAAGTCGAACGTGCCGGCGTCGCAGATGGCGCCGCCGATCGTGGAGCCGTGCCCGCCGATGAACTTCGTCGCCGAGTGGACCACCATGTCGGCGCCCCAGTCGATGGGGCGGCAGAGGTATGGCGTTGCAAACGTGTTGTCGACCACCAGGGGGATGCGGTGCGCGGCGGCCAGCTCCGAGATCCGCTCGATGTCGAGGATGCTTCCCTGCGGATTGCCGATCGTCTCCCCGTAGAGCACTTTCGTCGCCGGAGTGATGGCGGCCTCCCACGCATCCATGTCGCCCGGTTCGATGAAGTGCGCCGTGACGCCCAGCTTCTTGAACGTGTGAGCGAACTGCGTCCGCGTACCGCCATAAAGATGAGAGGAGGAAACGATTTCGTCGCCCGGCTCGAGCAGCGTCATCATGGTGATGAACTGTGCCGACATCCCGCTGGCCGTGGCCACCGTGCCGGTTGCGTTCTCCAGCGAGGCCAGGCGCTCTTCGAAGACGGCCGTCGTCGGATTGTTGATGCGCGTGTAGATATTCCCATACTGCTTCAGCTCGAAGAGCTGAGCGGCGAAGTCCGTATCTTCGAAGACGTACGAGGTGGTCTGATAGATGGGTACCGCACGCGCGCCCGTGACCGCGTCGGGAATGTGGCCGGCGTGCAACATCCGCGTCTCAAAGCCGAATACTCGTTGTTGTTTTCCGTTGGCTGGGGCCGGATCGCTGCCGGCCGTCGGAGATGGTGCACGCTGGTCGGACATGACGGCGCTGCAGGTGAGTACGACATCGACGGCGTTGTACCGGAGCGGTGACCAGATGTTCGAAGCGCGGGGATGATCTCGCGGGGCGGTGAGCGGCCTGCGACGTCTGCGAGGTACCGAGCGGCAATCGATGATCCCACGAGGCGCGAACAGCGGCCGAAGGACCGTCCGACGGGGCGCACAATAATGCCGCACCCTCCGGCGTTTTCTATCACGTAGACGGCGCCTGCTCCATGCATCGACCGCCCCGCGGCGATCTGCAGCGCGATCAGGCGCAGCCCGCATGAAGACAGCCCCACCATCCGGGATGCATCCGACCGACGAGGCCCTCGTGGCCGCCTACCTCGACGAGGATGATCAGGCGGCGTTCCGCTGCCTGCTCGAGCGCCATCAGGAGCGGGTGTTCGGCTACCTGGTGGGGATGGTGCGAGACCGCGACGTCGCCAACGACCTGTTTCAGGAGACGTTTCTGCGGGTCGTTCGGGCCATGCGCCGCGGATCCTATACGCGGCAGGGAAAATGGCTGCCGTGGGTGATGCGGATCGCGCGCAACGCGGCGCTCGATTACGTTCGCAGGCGCAAGAAATGGACGGACGTGGAGGACGGCGCGTTCTGGGACGGCGTGGCCGGCGACGCGGAGCCGGCCGATCGCCGGTTCGATCGCCGGCAGCGGATCGACCTCCTGGAGACTTGCATCGGGCGGCTGCCGCCGGCGCAGCGCGACGTCGTCCTGCTCCGGCACGAGACGGATCTCACGTTTCGGGAGATTGCGGAGCTCACGGAGGTGTCGATCAACACGGCGCTGGGGCGCATGCGCTACGCGCTGATCAACCTTCGCAAGATGATGGAAGAAGAACTGCAAGGGGATGCCGAGGGCATCGGCACGGCATGAGCGATAGAGCACACATGGATTCGCGAGACGTCTGGCTGCTGCATCTATACGAAGGGGGGGACGACGACCGATCGTCCCATCTTGCTGAAGCGACCGGCGAAGCCGAAGCGATGCGGGAGATGAAATTCCTGCTCGATGCGCGGCCGAAGATGGCGCCGGATGCGCGGACGGTGCGTGCCGTGCTCGCCGCTGCGCGCGGCGAGGCCGTACCGCGGCGGGATAGACCTCCGGCGAGGCGATCGCGAACGATCGGACTCCGCGTCGGTGCGGCGTCGGCTCTCGTCGCCCTGCTGATCGGGCTGGTGGGTATTCTGCAGCCGGATGTCCTCTCACCGGACGCGCCGCCCGTCGATCCGTCGCCCGCACCCGCCTCCGAGTCGTCCGCGTCGTCCGGCGGGACGGCTTCCTCGGACGACGCCTCCCCCGCGCTGTCTTCCGAGTCCGCCCGCTCCCAGCGTGTGCCGGCAGCCGGACGGCCATGGTGGGAGGCGGATCCGAGGCGTGGAAACCGCTTCGCGGCCGGCCTCGAAGACGCCTCGTCCTACCGGGCGCTCGGCTGGGACGATCAGGGCGACGTCATCAACCTGCATCAGCGGATCGAGATGATCCGGACCGGCGTCGATCGCGGATGGGAAGCGCCGCCCGT